>JANNYX010000060.1:0-9717 GCA_031410295.1 Rhodoferax sp. | reverse complement strand
TGATCTCGTTCACGCGGTCCATGATTTCAGCCGCTGTGGTGGGTAATTTGTCGCGTTTGATCGGGTTGATTTGTACCAGCAATACATCGCGGCTGTCGCAGTTGTAGATCAACGGATGGAATGCCGGGTTGCCGGCGTATCCACCATCCCAATAGTGATTGCCTTCGATTTCCACCGCCCGAAACACGGTGGGCAGGCAGGCCGAGCCCATCACAGCTTTGGCCGTCAGGCGTTTACCATGGAACACCTCGGCCTTGCCGGTAGTCACTGCGGTGGCCACGACAAATACCTTGATTGCGTTGAACGCAGCCAGGCGTTCGAAGTCAATTTTCGCCTCCAGAAAATCCTTCAACGGGTTGATGTCCAGAGGGTTGCTTTGGTAGGGCGAGACGGCACTGGTCCAGAAGCTGGTCATGGCGTCGGTAAACAACCGCCCGGGCGACTCTCCGTCGGCGCTGCCGCCCAGGCTGCCCAAAGAACCCAGACCGCCAAAGAGAATGTCAAACGGCGCACGCTGCGCTTTCGAAATGGAAGACGACACTTCACCCAGTTCCACCACGCCCTTCCAGAATGCCGCAAGCGATGCGCGCGCCGCCTCACGCGCATCGCTTTTTGGGTGGCCTTGCGCCGTGGCAAACCCGTGCGCCAGGGCCACGGCGTTCATGGCACCCGCACTGGTGCCGCTGATACCATCAAACGTCACGCGGCCATCGGTCAGGAGCGCATCGAGCACGCCCCAGGTGAAGGCGCCATGCGAGCCACCGCCTTGCAGGGCCAGGCTGACCCGGCGCTGCGTGCGATCGCCTTGATTGACGGAAATAGGAGCAGGTGTTGGGTTCATGCGCCAAGCGTATCAAAGATCAGGGCAGGAATTAAAATCAGCGCCACGATGAAGTACCTGCAAGCCTATCCCGAGAGTGTCAAAACCCAGGTGCAAGACCTCATTTCGCAGGACGGGTTGGGCAAAATGCTGCTGAAAAAATATGCCCAAGCCCACGGCGTGCGCAGTGATCGGTCCTTGTACGGCTACGTGATGGCCCTGAAAAACCAGCACCTGCGCAGCTCGGAGCCTCTGAGCCGCGTGGCGTTTGACGCCAAATTGCACGTCGTCGCCCATGCGCTGGGCACCCACACCACGGTGTCGCGGGTGCAGGGCAACAAGTTGAAATCGAAACGCGAAATCCGCATCGCCACCTTGTTCAGGGACGCGCCGCTGGACTTCCTGAAAATGATTGTGGTGCACGAGCTGGCGCACACCAAGGAGCGTGCCCACGACAAGGCGTTCTACAAACTCTGCACCCATATGGCGCCCGACTACCACCAGCTGGAATTTGATGTGCGCCTGTACCTGACACACCTGGAAACTGCGGGCGCCGGTCTTTGGCCAACCCCGATATTTCAGGGCACCAGCGCCAACGCCTGCATGTAGGCCGGGCTCACCATCAAGGCGTCCCAATGCGGGGCTGGCAGGTGCGGCAACAGCGCCAGGCGCCGCTCTTCGCTGGCGCCCTTCGGTTGCCACAGACCCTTGAGTTGCGCCTCGCTCAGGCCGTTGATGAGGGCATCGACCGCCTCCCCGCCGTCCACCGACTGGTTGCACAAGAGCACCATGTCACAACCGGCGTTGAGCGCAACCACGGCAGCCTTCGCATACGACACTTCCTTGCCGTCAATCAATCGCGCGCCGGCCATGGAGAGGTCGTCGCTGAAAATCGCGCCGCAAAAACCGAGCCGGGCGCGCAGGATATCGTTGAGCCAGGTCGACGAAAAACCGGCCGGGCGGGTGTCAACTTTCGAATAGACGACGTGCGCCGGCATGACGCTGCTGATGGCCGTGCCAAGCCAGCCATAGGGGGCAGCGTCATCCGCCAGGATGGTTTTGAGACTGCGTTTGTCCTGCGGAATGTCGGTGTGGGAATCGGCTTTGACGAAACCGTGGCCGGGGAAATGTTTGCCGCAATTGTTCATGCCGCTGATGTGCAGGCCGTGCATCAGGCTCTTGGCCAGGAGGCTCACCACACGCGGGTCGCGCCCGAAGGAGCGGTCGCCAATCACGCTGCTTTCGCCGTAATCAAGGTCGAGCACCGGGGTGAAACTCAAATCGACACCACAGGCGCGCAACTCCGCCCCCAGGACGTAACCGCAAGCGGTGGCGGCGTTGGTGGCGCGCATGGCGCCCGTTCCCTCGCCTGCCTTTTCGTCATTCAGCCACATCTGGCCGAGCGTGCGCATGGGTGGCAAATGCGTGAAGCCGTCACTCTTGAAACGCTGCACGCGACCGCCTTCATGGTCGACGCAAATGAGCAAATCAGAGCGCAATTTTTTGACCGAATGGCACAGGCGCGTCAGCTGTTCGCGGTCTTGCCAGTTGCGCGCAAACAAAATAATGCCACCCACCAGCGGGTGCTTGAGGCGTTGGCGATCGGCGGGGGTCAAGGCCAAACCTGCGATGTCGATAATTAACGGTGAGTTTTCATTCATATATATTAATAGAATATTTTTTAATCATTTTAGCTACTTAATATATAGCTAAATATCAATATTATTAGACGGCCTTAATATGATAATTATAATGATTCAATAATGCAATAACTTATTGCGTAGTCGGTCTCGTCTGAAACACTGATTTGCGCCACCAGGCGCTTCGCATCAAACCATGTTTTCAAGGCCCCGTGCAAGACGATCACGGGCTTGCCAGCTTCAGCGTGGTCCGGCGGCAATTTGCCGATCTCGCAGCGGCGCCAGGTCATGGGCATGCGCATGCCCAAACCGACCGCTTTGCTGAACGCTTCTTTGGCGCTGAAACGTGTGGCGAGGTAACGCACGCCGCGGTCGGGCCAGCGGGCGCCGCGGGCGCGCCACACGGCCAGCTCGGCGTCGCTGAGAATCCGTTCTGCAAAACGGTCGCCGTGACGCTCAAGGCTGGCGCGGATGCGGCGGATGTCGCAGATGTCGGTGCCGATGCCATAAATCATGCTGATGGGTCCAAGCAACGCAGATAGGCCTTCACCGCGGCCTCGTACCCCAGCTCCAGCGCATCCGATATCAAGGCGTGGCCAATTGACACTTCCTGCACGCCTGGCACGCCGCGCACAAAAGCCGCCAGGTTGTCGCGATTCAAATCGTGCCCGGCATTGATGCCCAGGCCCGCGTCCCGCGCGGCTTGCGCGGCTGTGGCAAAACGCTGCAGTTCAAGGGCATGACGCGCTGTGCCCCAGGCGCGTGCGTAAGGTTCGGTGTAAAGCTCGACGCGGTCGGCGCCCACGGCTTTGGCCAGCGCCATCAGGGCGGGATCGGCATCCATGAAGAGGCTGACGCGCACGCCCAGCGCCTGCGCCTCAAGGATCAGCGGGCGCAGCAAGGCGGCGTCTTTGGCCAGGTCCCAACCGTGGTCGCTGGTCGCCTGGCCTTCGGAATCCGGTACGAAGGTGCATTGGTGCGGCCGCACCTCGCGCACAAAACGCATCAGGTTTTGCAGCGGGTTGCCTTCGATGTTGTACTCGCGGCCGGGCCAGTTTTCCATCAGCGCCGCCAGGTCAAACACGTCCTGCGCGCGAACATGGCGCTCGTCCGGGCGCGGGTGCACGGTGATGCCGCCGGCGCCGGCCTGCAGGCAAATCTCTGCGGCGCGATCAACGCTGGGCAAGGGTGTGGCCAGGTTGCGCCGGTTGCGGATTTGCGCCACCAAATTGACGTTGACGGAGAGTTTGCTCATTTGGCAAATTGGGAATAGGCAGCCGCGGAAAAGGACGCACTGCCCAGGTTCTGGATGTCAATCATCATCTGGCGCGTACGGAAGGACTCGACGCCGCAATGGTAGTTGAGCAAGGTGCGCAATTGCGGCTTGAGGGCGTCCATGACCTCTGCACAGGCACGCAGGGTGGTGGTGAAAGCCGCGTCATCGGCCAATGACCCGTGCAGTGCCAGCCACTGTGCGCCGCTTAGAACATGCCGCTCACCCGGAGTGCTTTGGCGCAAGCCGCCTTCGGGCACGAGGCTGTAAAGCGCGTCGGCTTTCAAGGCTTCCAGCGTCAGGGTCTGCAGGCCCAAGGCTGGCAAAAGCCCGATCTCGCGCAACAGCACCAGTTCAAACGTGCGCAGTGCCGGCTGCAACGCTTCGCCATGGGCACTGGCCAACACGTCGACCACGTTGGCATAAACGTCAAAGAGGCGCGGATGCGCGTCATCTCTGGCCAGCAACTTGAGGAGCAACTCGTTGAGGTAATAACCCGACATCAAGGCGTCGCCCCCGGGCATCACGTGGCCGCCCATCCACTCTGCCGATTTCAGCGTGCGAATTTCCGCGTCGCCGCCAAACGCCAGATGCAAAGGTTGCAGTGGCAGCAGGATCGGGCGGAAATTGGAACTGGGTTTTTTGGCGCCTTTGGCCACCAGCGCGACGCGGCCGTGGTTGCGCGTGAACACTTCCAGGATCAGGCTGGATTCACTCCAGGCGTAACTGTGCAACACGAAAGCGGGCTCATTTGCTATTCTTTTCATAGCTATAAATGCCCTGTTTCAGACGGCCTTATCGCAATTTTTCTTTAAAGAATTGATATCAGCCATAGCCAAAGCTGCGCACGCGGGCTTCGTCATCGGCCCAGCCCGAGCGCACCTTGACCCAAAGCTCGATAAAGACTTTGGCGTCCATCAGTTTCTCCAGCTCAACCCGCGTTTCAGTGCCGATGCGTTTGATGCGTTCACCCTTGTCGCCAATCACCATCATCTTGTGGCTGTCGCGTTCGACCACGATGGTGGCGGCGATTTTGACCATGCGCTTGATCTTGACGCCATCTTTGCCTTTGCCGCGGCCCGGTTCTTCCTCGAATTTGTCAATCACAACCGTCGAGGAATACGGCAACTCGTCCCCTGTCAGGCGAAAGAGTTTCTCGCGCACGGTTTCGCTGGCGAGGAATTTTTCGTTTTTGTCGGTGAGCTCGTCTTCGCCATGCCACCAGTCCTGCTCGGGCAGGTATTTTTCACACAGGCTCAACAGCCGCACGATGTCTTTGTCATTCTTGGCCGACATCGGCATGAATTCGGTGAACGGGTGGCGTTGCTGCATCTCCTGCAACCACGGCGCGATGTCGCCACGCCGATGCACTTGATCGAGTTTGTTGGCCACCAGCACCACCGGAATATCCTTGCCGAGCAAATTCAGCACCTTGGCGTCGGCCTGGTTGAACTGGCCGGCCTCAACCACCAGCAGGATCAGGTCAACGCCACCCACTGCGCCCTGCACCGTTTTGTTCAGGGATCGGTTCAACGCATTGTTGTGCCGCGTCTGGAAACCCGGCGTGTCAACAAATACAAACTGCGTTGTCTCCCGCGTGCGCATGCCCGTGATGCGGTGGCGCGTGGTCTGCGCCTTGCGTGAGGTGATGCTAATTTTTTGCCCCACCAGGGCATTGAGCAGGGTTGACTTGCCGACGTTGGGTTTGCCAACGATGGCAATCAAGCCGCAACGACGGGCGCCTGCAGCGGGTGGCGGCGCCTGGCTGGCGGCGCCAGCCGCACCGGGGGCCGGGCCTGGGTCAGGGGTGGCGCCGCTGGCCATGGGCTTTGTCTCGGGGTTCATGCGTCGCTGGCCTTCAAGGTCTGCAACATGGCCAGGGCGGCGGCCTGTTCACCGGCGCGGCGGGAGCCACCAATGCCACGCTCGGCCAGGTTGAGTTCGGAAATTTCACACTCCACGTCGAAGGTTTGTTTGTGCGCCGCGCCCAATGTGCCGACCACGCGGTACTGCGGCAGCTTCATTTTGCGGCCTTGCAGCCATTCCTGCAATTCGGTTTTGGCGTCTTTTCCGATAGCGTCCATGTTCTGGTTGATGTCGACGGCGTTCAAGAGCCGTTGCACCAGGCTTTGCGCGGCGGCGAAGCCGCCGTCCAGGTAAACCGCCCCGATGACCGACTCCAGCGCGTCGGCGAGGATCGAGGGCCGTTTATGGCCACCCGAGCGCGATTCCCCCTCACCCACGCGCAAGACGTCGGCCAGGCCCAGCGTCACCGCCAGCTGATGCAAGGAGTCCTGTTTAACGAGATTTGCCCGCACGCGGGAAAGGTCACCTTCAGGTAGGGACGCCAGGCGCCGGTACAACAGGTCGGAGACGGCCAGACTCAGCACAGAATCCCCGAGGAATTCCAGGCGCTCATTGTGGTCACTGGAAAAGCTGCGGTGCGTCAGGGCCTGGGTTAACAACGCCGGTTGGACGAATTCGTACTGCATACGTTGCTGCAGCGCCGTCGCCGCGTTTTCGGCAGGTTCGCGAGAACCGCCGTCCTGCGGGGCGCTGACCAGTCCACCAGTTTTGCCTTTTGCCTGGCCAGTCCCACGCCGGTCCAATTCGACCTTCAAGCGCTCATTCAAGTGCCGCCACCTGCCCGGGGCGTGAACGAGGGATGTGTCATTTAGACTGGCCCGCGTATTTAAGTGTCAAGAACGCTGGGCCGGCCAGGGCGATTTCGCGTTGGTAGGCAAAACGCACCACGATCTTGTCCCCTTCCTTGGTGATGTCCAGATCCTTGCCTGTAACCGACTTGAAGTCATCCACCGCCGCCTGCTTGTCAAACAACTGGCGCACCTCCACCACAGAGTTGCCCAGCGCTGCCTTGTTGGCCGCTTTGCCAATCGCCTGGTATTCGAGGAAAGTGGGGATGGCTTGCGCAAAAATGACCCCGCCAAACGCCAGGATTCCGCCAACAAATAACAGCCCCAGGAACGAAATTCCACGCTGCCGTGATTTGAATTGATGTTTCATTGCTTGTTTTTCAAGGTCTCAGTTAAACGAACCAATGCGCTTGAGATTGCCAAAATTCATCCAAACGAAAAAGGCTTTGCCAACGATGTTTTTATCCGGAACGAAACCCCAATAACGCGAATCCAGTGAATTGTCGCGGTTGTCACCCATCATAAAGTAGTGACCTTCTGGCACTTTGCAGACAACCCCTTCGGCGCTGTAGCGGCAATTGCCCCGCTGGGCAAAATCCATCACTTCGGCGTCGGAAATGCCGGCCCGCCGGCTCTCGTCATTCAGCAGCCGATGTGTAACACCATTGAGCTGTTCCTCAAACTGCGGGAAGTACCGCATCGCGTCTTCGTCAAAGAACTCAGGAATCTGTGAGGTCACGACCGGTTTGCCATTGATTGAAAGGCGCTTGTTGATGTAAGCCACTTCGTCGCCCGGCACCCCGACCACGCGTTTGATGTAATCCAGGGTTGGTTTGGGAGGATAACGGAACACCATCACGTCGCCGCGCTGCGGTTGGTTGCCGTCGGTGATTTTTTTGTTGATTACCGGCAGGCGCACTCCATAGTGGAATTTGTTGACCAGAATCAGGTCGCCCACCCACAACGTCGGAATCATGGAACCGGACGGGATTTTGAAGGGTTCGAAAAGAAATGAGCGCAACAGGAAGACCACGGCGATCACCGGAAACAACCCCGCGGTCCAATCCAGCCACCAAGGCTGCTGCAGCAACTGCGCCTTGGCCAAAACCAGGTCGCTGTCGACTTGCTTGATGCCCAGTTTGTCAAGTTTGGCCGTGCGCTGAGCCGCCTCACTGTCCAAAAGTGCTGCCGCCTGGTTGCGTTGCGGCAAAAAATAGTAGCGCTCCGCCAGCCAATAAAGCCCGGTGACCACGGTCGCCATGAACAGCAGCAAGGCAAAATTGCCTTCGATATAACCGAGGTACCAAAAACCGGCGTAGCCGGCAAATGCAGCCAAAACCAGGGAAGTCAAGAAAACCATCAATCTTCCACCTGCAAAATGGCCAAAAATGCCTCTTGGGGCACTTCCACCGAACCGATTTGTTTCATGCGTTTTTTGCCTGCTTTTTGTTTTTCGAGGAGCTTCTTTTTGCGCGTGATGTCACCGCCGTAACACTTGGCGATCACGTTTTTACGCAAAGCCTTGATTGTCTCACGCGCGATGATGTTGGCCCCAATCGCGGCCTGGATTGCAACGTCGTACATCTGGCGTGAAATCACCTCGCGCATCTTGGCCACGACGGCGCGCCCGCGAAACTGGGACTGCGAGCGGTGCACAATGATCGAAAGCGCGTCAACTTTCTCGGCGTTGAGAAGAATGTCGACTTTCACCACGTCAGCCGGCCGGTATTCCTTGAATTCGTAGTCCATGGAGGCATAACCGCGCGACACTGATTTGAGTTTGTCAAAGAAGTCCAGCACGATCTCGGCCAGCGGCATCTCGTAGGTCAACATCATCTGGCGGCCGTGGTAGGCCATGTTCATCTGAACGCCGCGTTTCTGGTTGGCCAGGGTCATCACCGCTCCGACATATTCCTGCGGCATGTACAAATGCACGGTGACGATCGGCTCGCGGATTTCCTCCAGCCGACCCTGATCCGGCATCTTGGAGGGGTTTTCAACCAACTTGACGGTGCCGTCGACCTGGACTACCTGGTAGACCACGCTGGGCGCGGTGGTGATCAGGTCCTGGTCAAACTCGCGCTCCAGCCGCTCCTGCACGATCTCCATGTGCAGGAGGCCGAGAAAGCCGCAGCGAAACCCAAACCCCAGGGCCTGGCTTACCTCAGGCTCGTACCGCAATGAGGAATCGTTGAGCTTGAGTTTTTCCAGGCTGTCGCGCAGGCCTTCGTACATATTGGCTTCGGTGGGGTACAAACCGGCAAAGACCTGGGGCTGGATTTCCTTGAAGCCGGGAAGCGCCTCGGTGGCAGTAAACGCCGCGCCACCGGTACCGGGCTTGATCAGGGTAACGGTGTCACCGACTTTGGCGGCCTGCAATTCGCGGATGCCAGCGATGATGTAGCCGACTTCGCCGGCCTTCAAGGATTCGCGCGGCTGGTTGGCCGGCGTGAACACGCCAAGACTGTCCGCGTTGTAAATCGTGCCCGTGGCCATCATTTTGATCCGGTCGCCTTTGACCAGGCTGCCATCGACCACTCGCACCAACATAACGACGCCTACGTAATTGTCGAACCAGCTGTCGACGATCATTGCGCGCAAGGCGCCGTCTGGATTTCCTCGCGGGGCGGGCACCCTTGCCACGATGGCTTCCAGGATTTCGTCAATGCCCATACCGGTCTTTGCCGAGCAGGGTATGGCGTGGCTGGCATCGATGCCGATCACGTCTTCAATTTCCAGGCGCGCATTGTCGGGGTCGGCGTTGGGCAAATCCATTTTGTTGAGGACCGGAACCACTTCGACGCCGAGCTCTAGCGCCGTATAACAGTTGGCCACCGTCTGCGCTTCGACACCTTGACTGGCATCGACCACCAGCAGCGCGCCCTCACACGCCGACAGCGAACGTGAGACTTCGTAGGAAAAGTCAACATGACCGGGCGTATCAATCAAATTGAGGTTGTAGACGATGCCGTCATTGGCTTTGTAATTGAGCGCCGCGGTCTGTGCCTTGATGGTTATCCCACGCTCTTTTTCAATATCCATCGAGTCCAGAACCTGCGCCTGCATCTCACGGTCCTGTAGACCGCCGCAGCGTTGAATGAGACGGTCTGCCAATGTTGATTTGCCGTGGTCAATGTGCGCAATGATCGAAAAATTTCTGATGTGATTCATCAACGAAGAGCTTCAAGTGATTGAATTAAAACGAGAGGGCAAGAAAAAAGGGCGCGTCGAGTGAGGACGCGCCCTGAACCAACAATCTTTTGGCAACTGCGAAAGTTGGAACTTCATTGTAGGCAAAACGGCCCAAAAGGACAGCCCCGGTTCAGTCTG
>JANNYX010000059.1:0-5343 GCA_031410295.1 Rhodoferax sp. | reverse complement strand
TCACACGCAAGACAATGAAAGGCATCCTGGCCGAATGGGTGGAGGGCTCGCGCCAGGTTGCGGCGCACACCGATCTGCACCACCTGGAGCCCGGCCACACGCCACTTGCGCCGCGTCTGCGCCGCATCAAAAGGTGGGCGTGATGCTGGACGACACGTCCGTGGAAAACGGCGCGATGTACGTCGTCCCCGGAACCCACAAAGGCCCAACCTTCGACCACCACGAGCCCGACGGTTATTTCACCGGCGGTATGGACGCAGACGCCTGCGGCCTCGACTTTTCAAAAGCCGTGCCGTGTGAAGGCGCCGCCGGGTCCTGCTCCTTCCACCATGTGCGCCTGGTTCATGGCTCGGCGCAAAACATGTCCCACAAACCGCGTGGCCTGCTGCTGTACGAAATCGCGGCGGGCGACGCCTTTCCACTCATGGGTGTGGGCAACCACGACGACTTCAAGAGCCGCCTGCTTTATGGCGAGGAGTCGGTAGTGCCGCGTTTTCGCGAAGCGCCAGTGCGCATGCCCCTGCCACCCGCGAAAAACCAGGGCTCGATTTATGAAAACCAGACGGCGGGGAAACGGTTTTTTGCGTTTGTTGAACCTGCGGGTGGCACGGGCGCAGGGGTTAAAGCCGTGACTTGATCGCAACCTTTCTATTTGGTTATCTGGTTAACTTTTATTTACCGTGAATATATTGTCTATAGGCCGTCTAATAATAACATTTGTTTGCTATTTATAATATATCGTTTTCTTATAGTACTTATACAAATATTATATACAAATTGTATTTGAACGAACTTTTTACACTGTCACCATTCACTCAAGTTTGCGCCAAGGGTCGTCTATCGTTCAGGCCGCCCAGCACCGCTTCACACGGATAGGCATTTCAAGCGCATGTGGTCAAGGTTCAACCTGTGGAACCGCCATGGACCCACGTCAAGACCCTCGCCCTTCCCGCAGCAATTCCTGCCTGGTCGAACTCCCATCAAAAAGCCAGATGGCAAAGGCCTTGCGGGCCGCCTCCGTATCGCCTTTCAGCCCGGCCGTTTCCTGCACCTGACTGGCCAGCCTGCCCGGGCCATGCCACCACTCACTGCGGCTTGGCCGGCTTGAAGACGAAGGTGCTGCCGCCCACCACCTCGCCACGCGCAGTGGTCTGCTGCAGCGTAAGGGTCGCGAGCGGGCCGGCCTTGACCCGCTTGAGCTCTCCGCTACGTATAAGGAGCATGATGACTTCGCGGGTGCCAGCCTTTATGGATAGTGGTAGTTCGACACCTTTACTTTTCGGGTCAACGCTGAACTGCCGGCTCATATCAAACGATTTGACGAAGCGCTCCCACGACACTTCGCTGCGCATCTCGTTCTTGAGCCAATATTGCTTCAGGCGGGCCAGATCGGCGGCCGCCAGCCTGGATACCTTCAGGCCCCTGGGCAGTTCGGCTGCCACAAGGCGCTCGCTCAGACCATTGGACAACAACATGCCGATGCGCAGTTCCGGGTGTGCCAGCGCAGGGATGCGCAGCAGGTACGAGGGCTTGAGCACGCGCGACCCATGCAGGTAAAACGGCAGCGGCCTGATCACACTGGGCAGCAGGTTCACCAGGTGCAGATTCTTCAGGCCAGCGCGTTTTTCGGTCGTTACCAGCTGCGCAATGTTGAAGATGGCCTTGGTACTCGCCGGCACCGGATCGCTGGCGCTGTCGATCACCACCAGCATGCAGCTATGCGTATCGGCGCTGGCGTCGGGTGTCCAGTCCCACTGCAGCACGGTGGGGCGCAGCGGGTCCAGCGTGGCGATGGTCTGCGGCGCACCCACCGGCGTCCAGTTCGCATCGCCCGCACTGTTGGGCCATGCGGTCCAGAAGTCGGCCGGCAGGTCGGGCAGGCCCGCCGAGGCGCCCGCGGTCATGATCTTGACCGTCACGTTGGCTGCGGCCAGCGGGCCGCGGTTGTGCACCTGCACGTAGACGCGGTTCTGGTTGCCCTTCTCGGGGTTCTCGTGAACCAGCCTGGTTTCGAAGTTGAGGTAGTTCGCTTCGCCTGGCAGCAGCTGCCAGCTCGGCGGCGCGTCGGTCTTGATGTCGGCGCAGTGCCACCAGAAGCACAGGTCGTTCAGTGCGATGTAGCGCGTCGTGTCTTCCCACGCTGCGGGCACCGGCACGCCACCCGTTGCGCGGCCGGTGTCCATGATATGGTCGCGCACGAAAATGTCCACGGTTGGCTGCGTGTTCAGGTCGATGCGCAGTTCCCACAGACCACGCCCGTGCGTGGCGGCACGCAGCAGGTTGCTGCCTTGACGCAGGCGCAGGTCGTAGATCGCCGTGTTCGGCAGGCCTTGAGAGAAGTTGGCCCAGTTCGCGCCGGCGTCCACGCTGCGGAAGACGCCGATGTCGGTGCCGACGAACCACTGCGTCGCGCTGCCCAAGGCCAGCGCGTACATCGGTACGTCGGGCAGCCCGTTGCTCAGCGCGAACCAGGTCGCCGTGCCCGCAGCGGGCACGGCGCCGCGCCACACATGCTGGGCCAGGCCGAACCCGCTGAATGCGACGACCACGGTGTTGGGATCGCCCGGCAGGCTGTGAACATCCCATATCCACTGGCCGCTGGGCAGCGGCGCGGCGTGCAGTGCGCGAGCGGTCCAGGTCGTGCCGCTCAGATCGAGCCGGTAGACCTGACCGCTGGTGGTGACGCAATAGATCAGCGAGTCGTTCGTGAATGACACCGCGGACACCCGGCCCGTAATGCCCGGCAGGCTGACGCCAGGGCCCGGCCAGCCGCCAGTGCCCATGGCGTCGTCGATATTGACGACCTGGGTGGCCCAGGCCATGCGCTCCGAGCTGGGGCTGATGGCCGCCGGCGGGTAGAACAGGCCGCTGCCGTTTATCCCTGTAGACACGCCGGCATACGAGCCAAACTTGCCGGCGTCTGTGCTGCGTTCCAGGTTGCTGCCGTAGTACGCGTGGGTCACGTTGTTCCCGTTGACCTTGCTCACCGTGCAGTAGCCGCCATCGCCATCGGCGCTGTGGTAGTGCACCGGGCTGTTGCGGTATTGCTGCGTGCCGTTGTCCTGCGTACCCCCTTGCACTAGGGCGTCCGAGCTGCCGTGGTTGTCGATGGCTTCATACTGCATCAGGCACAGGCCTTCGTTCGGGCTATCGTCCCAGGTGGCGCCCCCGTCGCGGCTGACAAAGAAGCCGCCATCGTTGCCGCTGTATATCGTCTGGTTCAGTGTGGGATGGAAGCCCAAGGTGTGGCTGTCCGCATGGATGTTGCGGCCGATGTTGGTGACGCCCCAGGCCCCCGTCATCGTGTTGCGCTGGCACTTGTAGAGTTCCACGCCGGTGACGTAGACAACGTCGGGCGTCGTTGGGTCGACATTTACGTCGCTGGTAAAGGCGCCGTACAGCGTGATCGTGGCACTGCTGGTGCACAGCTCCCAGGTGGTTCCGGCCGCATTGGTGGTGCGGTACAGGCCAAGGAAGTTGTCACTGGCGCTGGCCACCAGCGCATACTTGTGTGCCATGCTGCTGGCCGACTGCTTCAGGCTGATGCGACTGGTCGTGCTGCCGGTTGGCAGGCCGGTTGTCAGCTGCGTGAACGTGGGGTTGGCCGCCAGCGCGTTGGTGCTCTTGTAGATGCCGCTGTTCCAGAACGCGGCATACACCGTGTTGCCGGTGCTGTCGCTGCGGTCAATGAGTACATCAGTGCAGGCAATGACCGTGGTCGAGATCGCCGGCAAACCTCCGCCGGACAACGCTGCCCAGGTTGTGCCGCCGGTAGTTCGGCACAGGCCCCGGCTGGTGGCCGCAAATGCGCGATTGGCGTCGACGCGATCGACCGCGATGCGGTAAAAGCTGTGGTTCGCGAGCAAAGCGGCGGCATGGTGGGTCCAACTGGCGCCGCCATCAGAGCTGCGCAGCACGCCTACACCCAGGTAGACGCCCGGGGCCGAGCTCAGCGGATAGGCTGTGCTGTAGAGCTGCACGTTGCCTTCGCCGGTGCCGGCGTACAGCACATCGGGATTGTCGGTGCCGATGCCAAGCGCGCCGATGGCCAGGGAGGGCTGGTCGTCACCGAGCGCGCCCCACGTGTTGCCGCCATCGCGAGTGCGCCACACCCCACCACGGCTGGCGCCAATGAAGATGGTGTTGCCATCGGCCGGATGCGGCGCAATGGCCGTGACGCGGCCGCTGATCAACACGCGCGCGCCGCCATAGGTCTGGCCGTTGGGCACGGCCAGCGGACCCATCGGCGTCCAGTTGGCGCGCGCGGCGTCGACCGGCATCAAACCGGCGTCGCGCGTTAACGGAGCATCGCGCTCAGCCAGGGCCTTCAGCCGCATCAACGCCGGGTTGTCCTCGACGGCGGCGCCGCCCCTGGGCACTGCTGCCGCCACGACGGCCATGCCGGCGCGTTCCTGCTGCCCGCTTCGCACGGCAGCGAAATCGACCGCGAACCGTCCGAACAGCTTGGCGGTGTCCTTCTTTCGGGGGGGCGGGGATGCCTTGGTGGCGGGCGCTGCCTTGCGTGCCGGCCTCTTGACCGCGGACTTCGCAGCGGCCTTGGCGGTGCGTGGCTTGGTACTCATGAGCGCTTCTCCTCAGCGAGGCCGAAAAACTTTCGCAGCGCCGCATGCAATGCGCCCAACAGCAGCCAGGTGGCCAGGAACGAACCCGTCTCGAGCAGAAAACTGTGGAACTTGTAGAACATTTCGGCAATGCCCAAAGCGACCAGCAGTAGCGGCAGCTGCTCCAGCGCGAGTTGACGCACCGTCAGGCGGCGGATTAGCTCGTACATAGGGTCTCCAGTCTTGTTGACGGTCACAGATGCAGGATAAACAGGTCTTGCAATAACCTGCAAGAAACCTGGTTGCCCCTATCATTTGCAAGCTGTGCGAGTGAGCCCTCGGCGGGACGTTTCTGCACACTATCCCACTGCGCAGCTTGCATTCGAAGCCTAGCGCGTATCAAGCCCTGGGCGTTAGGACAATCCTGCCATTCATTAGGACAATCTTGCGCGTGACCGTTAGTGGTGTAAGTTGATGCCTCTTGTTCCCATCTTCCCGCGAACTCCGATAGACAAACCAGCTTTTGCCTCGTATTCTGCGTTGCCGCCCACCGAAAGCCGACCCATGACATCCCTTCGACACCGCCGCATCGCCACGCTTGCATTGGCGCTTATGGGCAGCGCGCCTGCAATGGCTGCGGACGCGTTTCCCGCGATGCGAGCGGCGCCTGAGCGCACTTCGGTATCGGGGCTGTCCTCGGGCGGCTTTATGGCGGTCCAGTACGGGGTGGCGTTTTCGTCCAGCGTCGTCGGCATTGGTGTGGTGGCGGGCGGTCCGTATA
>JANNYX010000058.1:0-6221 GCA_031410295.1 Rhodoferax sp. | reverse complement strand
CGATGTTCGAGATGGCTGGCCTCATTGGCAAGCACCTCAAATAATCGGGGCTTGCCCTGAGTCAAAGGCCGCAGCAATTCGGCCTTTTTTCAAGGAAGTTACGGATTAGCGGGGTAGCATCACCGTGATAACGTTGGTCTTATGAGCACTTCTACGACTACGCCAGCCGCCCCTGGCAACTTCATCACGCGCTGGCTTGATGGCGACGTGGGTCACAGTTTTCGCAGCTCGCCCGTGGCCATGTTCGCCGCGGCTATTGCGTTTGTGTGTGTGTTCGCCGCGGTGTTTGCGCCCTGGGTCACGCCGCACAACCCGTTTGACCTGGCGACCCTGGAACTCAATGACGCGCGCAAGCCGCCAGCCTGGGAAGATGGCGGCACGCGCAAATACCTGCTGGGCACCGACGACCAGGGCCGCGACATCCTCTCGGCGGTGGTGTTCGGCGCGCGCATCTCCCTGGTGGTGAGCGCCGCATCCGTGATCCTGTCGATGCTGGCCGGTGTGAGCCTGGGTCTGCTGGCGGGCTTCAAAGGCGGCTGGATTGACACGTTTCTCATGCGCCTGTGTGACGTGATGCTGTCGTTCCCGGCCATTCTGGTGGCGCTTCTGATCGCTGGTGTGGGCCGTGCCATGTTTCCCAACGCGCAGGATTCGGTCGCGTTTGGCGTCCTGATCCTGGCCATCACGCTGACCGGCTGGGTCATCTATGCGCGCACCGTGCGCGGCACCACCATGGTCGAGCGCAACAAGGAATATGTGCAGGCGGCGCGCGTCACCGGTGTATCGCCGTTGCGCATCATGGTGCGCCACGTCTTGCCCAATGTGATGGGACCGGTGCTGGTGCTGGCCACGATCCAGGTGGCGACCGCGATCATCGCCGAGGCCACGTTGTCATTTCTCGGTGTTGGCGTGCCCCCGACCTCGCCATCCCTGGGGACCTTGATCCGCGTTGGCAATGACTACCTGTTTTCCGGTGAATGGTGGATCACGGTTTTCCCCGGTTTGATGCTGATTTTGATCGCGCTTTCCGTGAATCTTCTGGGCGACTGGCTGCGTGATGCGCTAAACCCGCGCTTGCGCTAATTCGCCTGCGCTGCACAACGTAAAACCTCGGTTTTTAGGCCATGCCCCATCTTCGGGAAACTCCTAGCCCGACGCTGCCAGCCTTGTTGCATAGTGTTTCCTTTCATGTGTCTTTTCAACATTGGAGCCTCCCGTGAAACCAAAACAAGCCTTGATCTGTGTCTCAACCGCGGCAGCTCTTGCAATGGGCACGAGCGTCCTGGCCAAACCGTTCAGGTGGTCCAGCGCCAGCGACATCCCGACTTTGGATATCCACTCCCAAAACAACGCCCTGGGCAACGGCGTGCACGCTGCCATCTACGACTCGCTGGTTTATTACAACAGCACCAGCTTCAAGGTGGAGCCGCAGCTGGCCGCGCGCTGGCAGGACATCACGCCGACGCAGTTGCGATTCACTCTGCGCCCGGGCGTGAAATTCAGCGATGGTTCGGTGCTGAGCGCCGACGATGTGGTCTTTTCGATCAACCGCGCGATGTCAAAAACCTCCAACTACAACGTCTACACCCAGGGGATCGACAAGGTCGTCAAGGTCAATGACAACACGGTTGATTTCCTGATGAAAGGGTCCAACCCGGTGCTCTTGAACCAGTTGACCGAGCTGCGCATCATGAGCAAAGCCTGGGCCGAAAAAAACAAGTCGGTTGACCCGAAAGACATCCGCGCCAAAGACGAAAACTTCGCCCACCGCAACGCCATGGGCACCGGCCAGTACACCGTGAAGGAATGGCTGCCCGACCAGCGCCTGGTGCTGGTGAAGAATCCGAATTATTGGGGCGGCAGCACCAGCAATGTCACCGAGATCATCTACACACCCATCAAGGCTGAAGCCACGCGTGTGGCTGCCCTGCTTTCGGGCGAAGTCGACTTCATCCTCGATCCGAGCCCGCAAGATCTTGTCCGCCTGCGCGCGGCGCCAAACCTCAAAGTGATCGATGGCATTGAAAACCGCACGATCTTCTTTGGCATGGACCAGTTCCGCGACGAATTGCCGGGCTCCAACGTCAAGGGGAAAAACCCGCTCAAGGATCAGCGTGTGCGCATGGCGCTGTACCAGGCCATCGACATCAACACGATCAACAAAGTCACCATGCGCGGGCTCTCACAGCCCACGGGCGCGCTGGTGGCGCCGCAGGTCAACGGCTGGACTGAAGGCGTGCACCGGCGCCATGCCTATGACCCGGAAGTTTCAAAAAAACTGCTGGCCGAGGCGGGTTACCCCAACGGCTTTGAAGTTGATTTCGCCTGCCCGAACAACCGTTATATCAACGACGAAGAAATCTGCCAGGCCGTCACCGCCATGTGGGCGCGCGCCGGTATCAAGGCGAAACTGCGCACCCTGCCCCTGGTCACTTATTTCCCGATGATCCAGCGTTATGAAGCCAGCATTTACATGCTGGGTTGGGGCGTGCCGACCTTCGACGGTCTCTACAGCCTGCAGTCCCTCACGCGAAGCGTGGGCCAGGGCGGTGATGGCAACTACAACGTGGGCCGCTACAGCAACCCGCGCATGGACTACATCGTCGACCGCGTGAAAGCCGAGACCGATCTGCCCGTGCGCAACCGGCTGATGACCGAGGCACTGCAGCTCTCGAATGACACCGTCTCGCACATCCCCCTGCACAACCAGATCATCCCCTGGGCAATGAAGAAAAACGTCGACGTCACGCACCGCGCAGATAACCGGCTTGACTGGCGGCTGATCAATGTGAATTGAGCAGAAGAAATTTTTGCATGTGGTCCGCGCATTCAACACTGTATTGATCGGGATGCCTGAATTGCTTGGATGACCCAATTGCTATTTTTTATATAGCAATGTATCTATATTATTCGACGGCCTTAGCGTTAAAAAGTTATTGGTTTTTGATAAATTGTCCGTCAGGCGTTCTGCACTCAATCAGATGCCGATGAGGATGGCCCGAAAGTCGTTCACATTTGTCAGCGTCGGGCCCGTGACCACGGAATCGCCCAGCGCCTGAAAAAACCCATGGCCGTCGTTGCGGTCCAGACTGGCGCGCGGGTTGACGCCCAACGCCCAGGCGCGTGCCAGTGTGTCGGGTGACGCAATGGCCCCAGCAATCTCTTCACTGCCGTCCACGCCATCGGTGTCTCCTGCCAATGCGTACACACCGGCTTGGCCCTGCAAGGCGACTGCGAACGACAGTAGGAACTCGACGTTGCGCCCGCCCCGTCCCTTTTTTTCATCGGCGCCGGCGCCATCACCCTTCATCGTCACGGTGGTTTCCCCGCCAGACAACAGGACACAGGGCGTCTTGAACGGCTGCCCGCGCGTGGCCACTTGCCGCGCGATGCCGGCCATGGTTTTGCCCAGATCACGTGCTTCGCCCTCCAGGCTGTCGCCCAGAATATGGGGTGTGATGCCGGCCGCGCGCGCCACGTCAGCAGCCGCTTCCAGGGCGATTTGCGGCGCGGTGATCATGCGCGTTTCGATGTGCTGCAGGCGCGCATCGCCGGGTTTGACGGACTCGCCGGTGCCGCTGGTCAACAGGGCGTGCGCTGCTGGCGGTACGTCGATGCGATAACGCGCCAGAATGGCCAGCGCATCAGCGCAGGTGGTCGGATCCGGCACGGTGGGGCCGGAAGCAATGTCGATCGGGTCATCACCCGGCACATCGGAAATCAGCAGCGTCAACAGCCGCGCCGGATGGCAGGCAGCCGCAAGGCGCCCGCCCTTGATGGCTGACAGATGGCGGCGCACGCAATTCATTTCTGTAATGGTGGCGCCGCTTTTGAGCAGCGCCGAATTCATGGTTTGTTTGTCGGCAAGCGTCAGCCCCTCGCCGGGCGCGACCAGCAGCGCGGAGCCGCCGCCGGAGATCAACGCAATGACCACATCGTCCGCCGTCAATCCGGTCACCAACTCACGCACGCGGCGCGTTGCCAGCAAGCCCGCTTCGTCGGGAACCGGGTGCGCGGCCTGCACGATCTCGATGCGCTGGCACGGCACTTCGTAACCATAACGCGTGATGACCAGGCCGGTCAATTCGTCCAATGAACCTTTCCAGTTGTCCTCCAATGCACGCGCCATGGCAGCTGAGGCCTTGCCCGCGCCAATCACGATCGTGCGTCCCTGCCCGCTTTTGGGTAACGCGGCTGGCTCGGGCAAATGCTCTGGCAGGCACAGCGCGGGTTGCGCGGCGGCGATGGCCGCCTCGAACATGGCGCGCAGCAGCGAAGTCGGGTTGGGATTCACGTGATGGGTGCGGGGTTGAACAGCACCAGCGCGTTATGCAGTTTCCAGTGCTCGGCCCAGGTCTTCTTGCGGCCGCTGGCCACTTCCAGCATCAGGCGGAACAATTCCCAACCCACTTCTTCAATCGTTTTGGCGCCTTCGGCAATCGTGCCGGCGTTCACGTCCATCAGGTCATGCCAGCGCCGCGCCAGATCTGTGCGCGTCGCCACCTTGATCACGGGCACTTGGGCCAGACCATAAGGTGTGCCGCGCCCAGTAGTGAATACATGCAGGTTCATGCCGGCGGCCAACTGCAACGTGCCGCAAATGAAATCGCTGGCTGGCGTGGCGGCATAGGTCAAACCCTTCTGCCTGAGCTTTTCGCCCGGCGCCAGCACGCCCGTGATGGGCGCCGAGCCGCTCTTGACAATCGAGCCCATGGCCTTCTCGACGATGTTCGACAAGCCGCCCTTCTTGTTGCCCGGCGTGGTGTTGGCGCTGCGGTCCACACCGCCGCGTTTCAGGTAAGCGTCGTACCAGGCCATTTCGCGGATCATCGCTTCGGCCACTTCGGGCGTGGACGCGCGCGCGGTGAGCTGGTCAATGCCGTCGCGCACTTCCGTGGTCTCGGAAAACATCACGCTGGCGCCGGCGCGCACCAGCAGGTCAGTGCAATAACCCACCGCCGGGTTGGCGGTGACGCCCGAGAACGCGTCGCTTCCACCACACTGCACACCCACCACCAATTCGCTGGCGGGCACAGTGACGCGCTTGCGGGCGTTCAGGCGGGTGAGGTGCTGTGTGGCCTGGCGCATGATGGAATCGACCATGGACATGAAGCCGACGTGGGAGTCGTCTTGCAGGCACACCACGTCGAGTGCCGCGCCTGCGGGCTGGCGTTCATCGACGATAACAAAGCTGCCGGGCGGCATCAAGCGCTCGGGCTGCAATTTTTCGCAGCCCAGGCTCACCACCATCACCTCGCCGCCAAAATTCGGATTCAGGCTGATGTTGCGCAGCGTGCGGATCGGGATGATGGCATCCGGCGCGTCAATCGCCACACCACAGCCGTAGCCGTGTTCGAGCGCCACTACGTCGTCCACATTCGGGAACTTTGGCAGCAGCTCGGCCTTGATGCGTTGCACCGCAAAGTCGGTCACACCTGCTACGCACTGCACGGTTTGCGTGATCGCCAGAATATTGCGTGTGCCCACTGAGCCGTCGGCATTGCGGTAGCCTTCAAAGGTATGGCCTTCGAGAGCGGGCTGCGGCGCAGGCTTGATGGTCGACATCGGCAGGTTGGTGAGTTCTCGCGCGTCGGGCATTTTCAGCAGGCGTTCGTGCACCCAGCTGCCTGCCGGGATGTCCTTGAGGGCATAACCAATCGGAATGCCGTAGCGGATCACCGGCCCGCCCGCCGCCAGGGCAAGCAGCGCAACCTTGTGGCCCTGCGGCACTTTGTCTTTCAAGACCAGCCCGTCGGCCAGCGCAGTGCCCGCCGCCAGCCCGCCGTCGTTGGCGACGATGGCCACGTTGTCGCGCTCGTGCATGCGGATGATGTGGGGTGCCTGGCCCGTCGGGTTTTGAGTCTCTGCCATCGTCATCTCCTATCCTGCAGCACGCTGTTTTGGCGTATTTTGTCGAATGATTGCATTTTATGGTAACGGTACCATTATACTGGCTTGGATGAATGACAAAGAGAAAACCAGAAAATCCCGACGCAGCAGCGGTGCCATTACCCTGCGGGATGTTGCCATGCTGGCTGGCGTTGCCCCGATCACTGCGTCACGTGCTGTCAACACGCCGGGCCAGGTGTCGCCGGAAGTTCTGAAGAAGGTTCAGGACGCAGTTCAGCGCACAGGCTACGTGCCCAATCGTGTTGCCGGTGGGCTGGCATCGTCACGCAGCCGTCTTATTGCTGCCGTAGTGCCCAGCATTGTGGTGTCAG
>JANNYX010000057.1:0-6843 GCA_031410295.1 Rhodoferax sp. | reverse complement strand
CCCCCCCCCCCCCGCCCGGCTGGCGGCGCTGGGCGCGACGGCGGCGCAGGTCGGCCAAAAACTCGCCGAAGTGCTGGAATCGGGCGCGACCAGCGATTGGTTGCGGCCCTTCAAGGCTGGCGCCTTCAGCGTGGAGATTCTGCACCGGCGTGGTTTCATCACCTGCCCATGGGCGCCAGAAGAGTTTCAGGCCTGCGCCGTGGCGCACCCGTTCGCGGCCACGGCCAACCAGTTCCGGATTGTGCGCAGGCTGTCGCGTCAAGCCCTCGAAGGTTTCGTGCTGAGCAGCCACCTGATCCAGCGGCACGGATTTTTTGGCGGCCCCGGCAGCCGGTTTCGCATCGAGCCGGAACAGGCGGTCGCCGTGCTCGGCTTGCACCTGTAGCGCGGGCCCGGGCGCGCCAGTTTGCGGTGCTGGATCGGGCAAAACACGCGGGCAAACACGCTATTGACGCAGCACTTCAGGCTCCTTTACGATCAGCGTCCCGCCGCGCTGTTCTGATATTTGGCGCAGCGGTTGCGGCAAACCCTCAAAACCCAAGGAGACATTTTCATGGCAGACACCTACGTTCTGGTTCACGGCGCCTGGCACACCGGGGCCGAGTTGGAGCCGGTGGCCGACCACATCCGCAAAAGCGGCCACACGGTGCATTGCCCGACGCTGGCCGGCAACCGCGCCGGCGACAGCCGCGCCACCACCGGGCTCAATGACGCGATCGAATCCCTCGTCAAGTTCCTCGCTGAGAAAAACCTCACCAAGGTGCGCCTGGTTGGCCACAGTTACGGCGGCATGGTGATCTCGGGGGCGGTGGACCGCGTGCCCGAACGCATCCAGCGACTGGTGTACTGGAACGCCTTTGTGCCGCTCAACGGCGAGAGTTTGAACGACATGGTGCCGCCGATGTACGTGGGCATGTTCGACGCTATCTCCGGCGCCAGCGACGGCGCCGTGAATTTGCCGCCGCCGGTGTGGCGCGAAGCCTTCATCAATGACGCCGACGAGGCCACGGCCATGGCGATTTACGCCAAACTCAACCCGCATCCCTACAAAACTTTCACCGACAAGATCGCGCTCAAGACCGAACTGGCCGCGTTGCAGATTGGCAAGTCGTACATCAACTTCCAGCAAGACACGGCGCTGCCGCACAGCCTGCCGTGGCACCCGCGCCTGTCGGAAAAACTCGGCCTCTTTCGCCTGGTGGAAGGGCAGGGCAGCCACGAGGTGTGTTTCACCAACCCGGCGCTCTTGGCGCAAAAGATCATCGAGGCCGGGCGCGACTGACACTTGCAGCAAAATGGGCGGATGAACGAATACGCCATCCGCTCCCCCCTGCAAGCCACCGTCGTGCAGTGGCTGGTGCACCCCGGCGACGTTTTCCAGGCCGGTGACGTGCTGGTGATTCTGGAAGCCATGAAGATGGAACACGAGGTGCGCGCCCATGCGCCTGGCCAAGTGGCGTCGCATCAGTTTGCGGTGGGTGATCTTGTCAACGAAAATGATTTGCTATTATATTCAGAGCAAACATTGCCCGTTATTAGACGGCCTCAAGGGGATATTTCTTTAGACTTTGGCGCCGAACCGGCCAGCGCGCTTGTCAGCGCTTCCTTAAACACTGCTTCCACCATTACCCCGCCCGCGGCCTTGGCCACTGCGCCGCCGCCCGCCCTCCGCGCCGACCTGCAGCGCGTGCTGGACCGCCACGCTTTCACCCTGGACGCTGCCCGCCCGCAAGCTGTGGCCAAACGCCATGCACTGAAGCTGCGCAGCGCGCGCGAGAACATCGCCGACCTGTGTGACGAAGCGGCGCAGCCCGGCACGTTTCTGGAGTATGGCGCGCTGGCGCTGGCCGCGCAAAGCCGCCGGCGCACACTTGATGACCTGATCGCCAACACCCCCGCCGACGGCATGGTCACCGGCATCGGCAGCGTCAACGCGGCGCAATTTGGTGAAGAAAAATCCCGTTGTGTGGTGATGGCCTACGACTTCACCGTGCTTGCCGGAACGCAAGGCATGCGCAACCACCAGAAGACCGACCGTTTGCTGGAACTGGCCTTGCAGCAACAACTGCCGGTGGTGCTGTTCGCCGAAGGCGGCGGGGGCCGGCCAGGGGATGTTGATTCACCCAAAGTGGCGGGTTTGCAGGTGGCCACCTTCGCCAGCTTTGCCAAACTCAATGGCCGCGTGCCGGTGATCGGCATCGTTGCCGGGCGCTGTTTTGCCGGCAACGCGGCGCTTTTGGGTTGTGCCGACGTGATCATCGCCACGCGGGACAGTAACATCGGCATGGGTGGCCCGGCGATGGTCGAAGGCGGCGGCCTGGGCGTCTTCAAGCCAGAGCAAATTGGCCCAAGCGGGCTGCAACACACCAACGGCGTGATCGATATTCTGGTCGATGACGAAGCACAGGCAGTTGCCGCCGCCAAGCATTATTTGTCGTTTTTTCAAGGCGCTGTTGTCGCTGTTGACGCGCCGGATCCAACGCAACTGCGCCAGCTGGTGCCGGAAAACCGCCTGCGCGTTTACGACACCCGCAGCGCCTTGCAGGGTGTGGTTGACGCTGGCAGCCTGCTCGAATTGCGTACCGGATTCGGCAAGGGCATCCACACCGCGTTGGGGCGCCTGCACGGCCGCGCGGTTGGTTTGATGGCCAACAACCCGCTGCATTTGGGCGGCGCCATCGACGCCGACGCCGCCGACAAAGCCAGCCGATTCATGCAGCTGTGCAACGCCCACGGCCTGCCCATCATCAGTTTTGTCGATACGCCGGGTTTCATGGTCGGCCCCGAGATTGAAGCCGTGGCCCAGGTACGCCATGTCAGCCGCATGTTCATTGCCGCTGCGCATCTGCGTGTGCCCTTGTTTGCGGTGGTCTTGCGCAAGGGATATGGTCTGGGCGCGATGGCGATGACGGCGGGCGGTTTTGCCGCCTCGGTGTTCACCATCGCCTGGCCCACCGGTGAATTTGGTGGCATGGGACTTGAAGGCGCGGTGAAACTGGGCTTTCGCAAAGAGCTCGAAGCGAAGCCTGAAGGACCACAACGCGAGGCCCTGTACGACACATTGGTGGCCGAACATTATGAAAAGGGCGGCGCCATCAACATGGCCGCCCACCTCGAAATTGACGCCGTGATTGACCCGGCGCACACCCTCGAATGGTTGCTGCGCGGCCTGGCCTCTTCAAAAATTGCAGCACCCAGCGGTGCACTGATGGTCGATGCGTGGTAAAACACGGCCTGTACCCTGAACCGTAGCCTGTGCTGGAGCTTTAAGTGATCGTCAAACATTTCACCAAAATTCTTTACGTCTGCGGCATCCTCACGATGCTGCCGATCGTGTTTTTTTTCCTGCCCTGGCCGATGTTTTCCCTAATGGGCATCAGCATGACGCCCAACACCGGCATTCTGTTTGCCAAACACTGGGGCTTGTTGGCGGCGAGTTTTGGCGGCCTGTTGTTCTACAGCGCCATGCACCCCGAATTGCGCCGCCCGGTCGTCATCGCCGCCGCCATTGAAAAACTCGGCCTGTGTGTGATCATCGCCGTGGGCTGGAACGACCCGGGTTTTGCCGCCTTTCGCCCCGCTCTGTTCATTGACGGCCTGATGGTGCTGTTGTTTGGCCTGTATTTGCTCAGCGGCGGCGAGCCCGACCGCACGCGCCTGTTCGCCGACTCGCGCCGATAGAACGCTCTGCAAGCCCGCCAGCCCAGCGGGCGTTGCGGGTGCTGCCGCCTGACCGTTGCGGCTTGATCTTTTATTTTATTTTTTCCGAGGAGGCTGCCATGCCCGGACTGTTACCCACCGTCGATCCCGACGGATTGCTCGAATTCTCCGTGGTCTACACCGACCGCGCCCTGAACCACATGTCCAAGAGTTTCCAGGGTGTGATGAAGGACATCTCTGGCATGCTCAAGGAGGTCTACGGCGCGCGCTCCAGCGTGCTGGTGCCCGGCAGCGGCACCTTCGGCATGGAAGCGGTGGCGCGCCAGTTTGCTACCGGCAAAAAGGCCCTCATCATCCGCAACGGCTGGTTCAGCTACCGCTGGTCGCAGATTCTGGACATGGGCAGCATTGCCTCCGAATCGACCGTGCTCAAAGCGCGCAAAGTTGCGCCGGGAAAACAGTCGCCATGGATCCCGGCGCCCATCCACGAGGTGGTCGCCGCCATCCGCGAGAAAAAACCCGACGTGGTCTTTGCACCCCACGTCGAGACCGCGGCCGGCATGCTGCTGCCCGATGATTACCTGAAGGCCGTCTCCAACGCCGTGCATGAGGTGGGCGGCCTGTTTGTGCTTGACTGCATCGCCTCGGGCGCCTTGTGGGTCAACATGCAGGCCACCGGAGTGGACGTGTTGATCTCGGCGCCGCAAAAGGGCTGGAGCAGCTCACCGTGTTGCGCCATGGTGTGTTTGAGCGAGCGCGCCCGCAGCGCCATCGACGCCACCACCAGCACCAGCTTCGCCTGCGATTTGAAAAAATGGCTGCAGATCATGGAAGCCTACGAAGGCGGCGGTCACGCCTACCACGCCACCATGCCCACCGACGCGCTCACGCGCCTGTGTGAGGTGATGAAAGAAACCAAAGCTTATGGCTTCGAGAAAGTGCGCCAGGAGCAGATCGCCCTGGGCGCTGGTGTGCGCCAATTGTTTGAAAGCCGCGGTATCCCCAGCGTCGCCGCGGAGGGCTTCAAGGCCCCGGGCGTGGTGGTGAGTTACACCGACGACCCGGAGATCCAGTCAAGCAAGAAGTTCCTCGCCGAAGGCCTGCAAACCGCCGCCGGCGTGCCGTTGCAATGCGACGAAGGGGCAGACTTCGCCACCTTCCGCATCGGCCTTTTTGGCCTGGAGAAGTGGCACCACGTGGACCGCACGGTGGCGCATTTGGCGGCGGCGCTGGATCGGCTGGGGATTGGGGCGGCCAAGGTGGCTGGGCCGGAGTTGGCAGCGGCCAAGTAAGTTCGGGGCTGGGATCAGGCCGACGCGGCACTCAGCTCCGCGGCCGTCCCCCGGCCTGCGGCCTCCTCCTTGATGCCGCTGCGCTGAATGCCACGCCGACCTGATCCTGTGAGGCCGTCAATTGGCCTTTGCGGCCAACCCAAATAGCGGTCGCAGCCAGCGCACGCGGCGAACCACTTCAAAGCCCGCAAAACTGAGCATCAAGGTCAGTGCGACCAACAGACCACCTTCCAGCACAGGGTTCAGTGCCAGCGGCGCAATGCTGTACGCCAGCAACAGAATCAGCGTCTGGTGCAGGATGTACACCGGAAATACGGCTTGCGTCAAATAGCGGCGCACCGGGCCATCGCGGTTCAAATGAATCTGCGCAAACCCGAGCGCCGCGACGACGGCGCACCACTGCTGCACGCTGTAGGCCCAGGGTCCGATGCTGCGCATGGGCAGTTGCGCCTGGCGTGCCAGCCAAGGCGCCTGCACCAGCGTCAGCCACGCGGCCAGCGCCAGCGCCAGGGCCATCCAGCGCCATTGCGCCATCTGCCACCAAATGGTCACGGACGCGCCCGGGGAAGCGCCCTGGGAAGCGCCCAAAAAAGTATCCGTTATTCGCGCCAACGCAGCTCCCAAAATGAACATCGCAAAGTACTGGCTGTGGGAAAACCAGTCGCCCCATACCGAATAGTTTTGCGGGAAGGTTTTTCGCAGCAACAACATCGTCACCGCCAGGTAGAGCGTGGGGCAAACCAGCATCCCCGGTCCGCGCAGGGCTCCGCCGATCCAGGTGCCCAGCCGCTCCAGCAGAGCGGGCCACCTGCGCAGCCCCAGCCACAGCAGCGCCGTGTACAAAAACAGACAGGGCAAGAACCACAAGTGGTTCCAGGTCGGTGAAATCAAGCATCGACCCGACGCAAGGCAAAAACCCTGATACCCACTCAAATACAGGCGCATGAAATCAAAATAACTGCCCGCGTAGCCGAGTTTTTGCATCACCTCCAACCAGGACTGCGGCGGCACCACCACCAGCATGCCAAACAGTAACGGGATCAACAGCCGCCGCGCCCGCAGCCGCAACAGCGCGCCGCTGGCGCCCTGGCGCAACAGCATGAACGACGTGGCTGCGCCCGAGACCACAAACAGCAAGTCCATGCGCCAGGGTGAACTCAGCCGCATCCACGGCTCCAGAACTGTGCTGGCGTGGGGGCTTTTGACATGGAATTCCCAGGTCACGTAATACATGCCCACGTGGTAGAACACCAGAATCGCAAAAGCAAGGATGCGCACCCAGTCCAGAAAGAACAGACGGTCCGCCTGCGACACTGACGGACCGGATCTCATGGATTCGACCGGCCAGAGCCTCTCCCTAAAACCGCGGCAGATCCGGGTGAGAAATCTTCCCGCCCCGCACCAGCATCTTCCCGTATTCCGCGCAGCGGTTGAGCGTCGGAATCACTTTGCCGGGGTTCAAGAGGCCGAGCGGGTCAAAGGCGCGTTTGACACCAAACATCTGCTCGTTTTCCGTCGCCGTGAACTGCACACACATGCTGTTGAGTTTTTCCACGCCCACGCCGTGCTCGCCGGTCACGGTGCCGCCCATTTCGACACTGGTTTCCAGAATGTCGGCGCCAAACAATTCGGCGCGATGCAACTGGTCGGCGTCGTTCGCGTCAAACAGAATCAGCGGGTGCAAATTGCCGTCGCCGGCGTGGAACACATTGGCGCAGCGCAACTGGTATTTCTTTTCCATCTCTTGAATCGCCAGCAGGATGTCGGCCAGGCGTTTCCTTGGAATGGTGCTGTCCATGCACATGTAGTCCGGGCTGATGCGGCCACTGGCGGGGAAGGCGTTTTTGCGCCCGCTCCAGAATTTCAGGCGCTCGGTCTCGTTTTGGCTTAC
>JANNYX010000056.1:0-1858 GCA_031410295.1 Rhodoferax sp. | reverse complement strand
TGACCTTGACGTGTTCTTCCAGCGCGTTGCCGCCGGTCCATTCCAGAAAGGTGGCGATACCCAGGCCGCGCATTTTCCCGTTCTCGGCAGAGGCCGCTGCCCGCGCCGCAAAACCGCTCCAGTCGGCCAGCGGCAATGCCTGGTTCATCACGTGTTCAAACTTGCCGGTGTCGTAGGTCTGGCCCATCGGGTTGGTGTAGGGCATCTGCTCAGGCCGGATGAAATTTCGCCGGCGCAGCTCGATGCGGTCAATGCCGGTCTGGCGCGCGGCTTCGTCCATCAGGCGCTCCATGATGTAGATCGCCTCGGGGCGGCCAGCGCCGCGGTAGGGCCCCGTCGGTGAGGTGTTGGTGAGCACCGCCCTGAAGTGGAAATCAATGGTTTGGATGTCGTATACGCTGGTCTGCACCCAGGGGCCGATCATCAGCTGGATGGCGACGCCGGCGCCGGTGGCATAGGCGCCGATATTGGCAACGCCGTCCAGGCGCAGGGCGAGAATTTTGCCATTGGCATCCAGCGCCAATTCAGCTTGGGTGCGCACGTCGCGCCCATGCACGGTGGACAAAAATTCCTCAGAGCGTTCAGCCACCCATTTCACAGGGCGTTTCAACGCAAGGCAGCAAAAAGCGATGGCCACATCCTCCGGGTAAGCGCCGGTCTTCATGCCAAAACCGCCGCCGACGTCACCTAAAACCACGCGCACCTTGGTTTTGTCCAGATTCAGGCAATCGCTGATGCCATCACGCTGCGCCGTGTGCATCTGGCTGGAGAGGCGAATGGTCAGGCGCCCGCTGGCTGCGTCAAATTCATGCAATGCAGTGCGCGGTTCGATCGGAAAGGCGTGCACTCGCTGGTTGTCAATGTCGAGTTTGACGACGTGTTTGGCCTGACCGAATGCAGCGGCCGTTTTTTCGGCGCTGCCGTGGCGGATTTCCGCGCTGATGTTGTCGTTGATGTGTTCACACAGGCGCGGCGCGGTGGCCGCCAATGCATCCTGCGCATTGACCACCATCGGCAATTCTTCATAGGTGACCTGGATCGCCTCCGCCGCGTCACGGGCCTGTTGCAAGGTTTCGGCCACCACCGCGACTACGGGTTCGCCCACGAACAAAACCTTTTCGTGTGCCAGTGCGCGCCTGGGGGCAGAGGTCACGTCACTGCCGTCCGCGCGTTTGAAGCCGGCCGCGCCGGCCACGGGTTTGACGCCGGCGGCCACCAGATCGGCCCCGGTGGCGACCATCAAAACGCCCGGCATGGCGCGCGCAGTCTTAGTGTCAATGGCCAGGATGTTGGCGTGCGGGTAGGGCGAGCGCAGAAACACCAGGCTGGTTTGCCCGGGCGGGCGCACGTCATCGGTGAACTGCCCCTGGCCTTTGAGCAGCAGCTCGTCTTCCAGGCGGCGCACCTGCTGGCCGGAGCCAAAACGGGCGGGAGAGTTTGCGTCGGAATTCATTTGCGTAGCGGAGTTCACGTCGAATGCCTTTGTCTCGAAAGCGTTGCGGGATGGGTGGATTGAGAATGCAACTATAGGCCCAAGTTTGCGCGCTTGCGCAGGGGACAGCTCGAAGCGGCTGTCGCAGCAGGAACCTGGGCCGAAGTCGCGGCACAATCAGGCGATGACTTCAGACCCTCAGGACACTTCGGCGACTCAACCCGGAACCGCCAAAATCGGTGGCCACCTGCTGGTGGAATGCCTCATTGAACAGGGTGTGGCGCACGTTTTTGGCGTGCCTGGCGAAAGTTACCTGGCCGTGCTGGATGGCTTTCACCTGCACCGTCAGAAGATCCAGTTCATCGTCAACCGCCAGGAAGGCGGCGCTGCCTACATGGCCGAGGCGCACGGCAAACTCACCGGCCG
>JANNYX010000055.1:0-1734 GCA_031410295.1 Rhodoferax sp. | reverse complement strand
CCCATGGTGATCAGGCGGCTGGCGTTTTGTGAGCGCTCCGCCTGCAAGGCCGACTGCTCCTCGGCCAAACGCCTGCCGGTGATGTCAGTGGCGATCACCATCTGGGCCAGGCGGCCGTCAACCCAACTCAAATAGCGTGAGCGCACCTCCAGCCATTGCCCCAGGTCGCTGACAAAAATCTCGGCACTTTCGGAGTCAATGTCGGCCACAGCGCTGGCGGGCAGGCCAGCCAGCGAGTCCACGTTGTCCAGTGATTCCTCGTTCAGCGCCCGGGGCGGCACCCCGGCCTGCGTTACCAGCAATAAATGACCCGTTGCCGTGGCCCCAAACCAGTGGCGGTACAGCTTGTTGGCGAACAGGATTTCGTCACTGCCCAGCGGCGCCACAGAGATTGACGCGTCCAGCGCCTCAAGCACCGTCGTGAAGCGTTCATACGACGCCGACAGCTGCTCGCGCACGCGGTTGGGCTCGGTGATGTCGGTCATCGACGTCATCCAGCCGGTTTGCGCGCCGCGCGAATCGATCAGCGGCGAGACATACAGGCGCGCGTCAAACAGTGTTCGGTCGCGGCGTTTGACACGCATCTGGATGCCGCCAGGTGTGGTGCGGCCGTTGAGTTCATCGTCCAGTCTGGACGCCAAAATATCGTGATCTCCGTCAGGCCAGTAGGGAAACGGCGCCGAGGAGCCAACCAGGTCCGTCTCGTCCCACCCGGTCATTTGGCAGAACGCCGCGTTGACGTAAGTGATGCGCCCGTGCAAATCCATGGCGCGCATGCCTGTCAGCATGGAGTTCTCCATGGCACGGCGAAAGTTCGTTTCAGACAACAAAGCCTGTTGCGCCTGCATGCGCCGGCGCATGTGGCGCCAGTTGGCCAGCAGTGTCCAGACCGTCAGGCTCGACAACACCATCACCAACCAGAACAAACCGCTGCCAATCACACCGAGCGAGGTTCGGTAGGCCTGCGCCTTGATCACCAAACCGTTTCCGACTGGTGAGACGGGGACCTCATGCGTGAGGTCGGGCGAAGCCCAGGGTACGAGGGTGACCGCCGGGTTGCGGGGCGGTATCGTAGTGCCGGCCAGGCGCACGCCCTTGGCATCCAGAAATGACACCGCGTAACGTGCCGACACCTCGGGCGGGACACCATAACGGTACAGCCCGTCGACCGAATATTCCGCCAACACGACGCCGGCGAATCGCGCCTTGTCGTTGAACGGGATGTGCAATTGCAACACCGAAGGGGCGTCGACGACGGTGCGCTGGAAATAAAGCGGTTGTTTCAACTCCTTGACCAGCTGGAAATTGCTCTCGGTCTCACCCGTTCGCAATAAACTACCAACCGGTCGCGTTTGCCCAATGGGTATGCTGGCCGTATAAAAACCTGACCGAATGCGTTTTTTGTCGTCAATCCAGCTCAAAGACTCCAATTCGGGATACTGGTTGATCAGTGATTCGGCACGGTCCCTGAAGTCATCGGCGTCGATGTCGCGGTTGGAGAGGTCACGCGCCAGGCGCATCAGTTGCTCCTGGCGCTCCAGCAGGCGCAGGCGCAGGCGCTGCTGGGTGTATTCGACGTCGCGCTTGACGGCCTCCTGCTCGCGGTCCATCTCTTCAAGCCGCAGGTAGCCGAACGCCGCCACGATGGCCACCAGAAACAGGATCACGGCCGCCAGCGGGGCCAGCACCGAAAACCGGTCCTGCCGGTACGGCGCCAGTTTGTGCCACCAGACG
>JANNYX010000054.1:0-10665 GCA_031410295.1 Rhodoferax sp. | reverse complement strand
ATCGGTTTTGTCCATGCCCTGTTTGAAGTTGCCGCCGATGCCTTGGGCCGTTCCAAGTCGACCAAGCCGGCCGACATTCGCGACGCCGTGGCAGCCACCAGCATCAACAGCGTGGTCGGCCCGATCAAATGGGGTGGCCCGGGGCCGTTCAAAAACGTCAGCAAGACGCCGCTGGTTCTGGGTCAGTGGGTCAAAGGCACGAAGAACAAGTTTGATCTGGTGATCGTCAACAACGAGGCCGCCAAAAACATCCCCACGGGTGGCGCCATAAAGGCCATGTAGCCTTCTGCCCCATTCCGGGATGCCGCTATTAGCCCTTCATTCGGTCAGCAAATCCTATGGCTTGCTGAAGGTTGTGAACAATGTTTCTCTGACCGTCGAGGCCGGGGAAACATTGGGCATTCTGGGGCCCAATGGCGCGGGAAAAACGACACTCTTCAACCTGATCACCGGTGATGTTGCCTGTGACGCAGGGCGGGTGGAATACGCCGGGCGCGACATCACTGCGCTCAAACCCAACCAGCGCTGCCACAGTGGCATAGGCCGCAGCTACCAGGTGCCGCAGCCCTTTGGCAACATGACGGTGTTTGAGAATTTGGTCACGGCCGCCTGTTTTGGCGCGCAGCAAAGTGAACACGAGGCCTGGGAAACGGCGCGCCAGGTACTGGAGCAGACGGCGCTCTTGGCGCATGCCAACAAACCAGCGGGCGGCTTGACCCTGCTCAACCGAAAACGCCTTGAGCTGGCCCGCGCCCTGGCCACCCAACCCAAACTCCTGCTGCTCGACGAAATCGCCGGCGGCTTGACGGAACACGAAGCCAGCCAGTTGGTGCAGGAGTTGCAGCGCATCAAGGCCACCGGTGTCACGATGATCTGGATCGAACACGTGGTGCATGCCTTGTTGTCACTGGCGGACCGGTTGTTTGTCATCAACTTCGGCGAAAAGCTGGCTGAAGGCGAGCCGCAAAGGGTCATGAATGACCCCGAGGTGCAGCGTGTTTATATGGGGCTGGAGGTTTGATGGCCGCTGCCCTGTTGCAGACCAGGGGCCTGACGGCGTTTTACGGCGACGCGCAGGCCCTGTTTGGCATCGACTTTGAGGTCGATGCCGGCGAATTGGTGGCCATCATCGGCGCCAATGGCGCGGGCAAAAGCACCTTCATGAAAGCCGTGACTGGGCTGGTCAAGGCTGCGCCAGAGCAGATCCGCTTCAAGGGCGAAGCCATTGGTGGCGCGCCGCCCGGTGAGATCGTGCGCCGTGGCATCTCGCTGGTGCCTGAGGGGCGTCGCCTGTTCCCCAGCATGAACGTTGAAGAGAACCTGCAAATGGGCAGTTTCGCGGCGCGCCCCGGGCCATGGAATCTGCAGCGCCTCTACCAGCTGTTCCCCATCCTGGCCGGGAAAAAAGCCGCGCCCGCCACGTCGCTCTCGGGCGGCCAGCAGCAAATGGTGGCGATTGGCCGCGCCTTGATGAGCAACCCGACCTTGCTGTTGTGTGACGAGCTCAGCCTGGGCCTGGCACCCATCGTCATCAAGGAAATCTACAACGCCATGCCGTCGATCTGCGCAGAAGGCATGACGGTGGTGATCGTGGAACAGGATGTGGCCATGGCGCAGCAGGTCTCCAGCCGCATTTATTGTTTTCAGGAGGGTGTGGTGTCGCTGCAAGGCCGCTCCAACGAGGTGAGCCGCGTGCAGATTTCGCAAGCTTATTTTGGTGCACCGGCATGATCGAAACGTTGGTTTCCACCTTGGCGCAGGGCCTGCTGCTGGGCGGTTTGTATTGCCTCTTTGCGCTGGGCCTGTCTCTCATGTTCGGTGTGATGCGTTTGACCAACACCGCCCATGGCGACGTCATTGTGTTGATGTCGTTCGTGGCTTTCACCGGCATGAGCCTGGCGCCTGCCTTCGCCGGGGCCGGAGTGTGGAAGCCCTTCGCCGTCATGGTGGTGATGTTGCCGCTGGCATTTGGCTTGGGTTACGCCTTGCAGCGCTACGTGCTCAACAACACGCTGGGACGCGATCCGCTGCCATCGCTGGTGGTGACGTTTGGGTTGTCCATCGTCATCCAGAACATGCTGCTGGAGCTGTATTCGGCTGATCCACGCTCCGTCGACACGGATGGCCTGAACACGCAGAGCATGTTGTTGCCTGGTGGCCTCGCCATCGGCGTTTTGCCGCTCATCATTCTGCTGGTTGCCGTCACTGCCACGGGGTTACTGCAATGGCTGTTCAACAGCACCCGGCTGGGCCGGGCTTTCAGGGCCGTGTCGGACGACCGGGAGATTGCCGAGCTAATGGGCCTTAATGCCAAGAAAGTCTATGCGCTGGCGACGGCCATTGCGTTTGTACTGATCGCCGTCGCCGGTGTGTTGCAGGTCATGCGAACGACGGTGTCGCCATCGGACGGTTCCATCCAGTTGCTGTTTGCCTTTGAGGCGGTCATCATCGGTGGCATGGGCTCGTTCTGGGGCACCCTGGCCGGCGCCATGTTGCTGGGCATCGTGCAACAGATCGGTTTCAGGCTTGATCCGGGTTGGGGCATCTGGTTTGGGCACATCGTATTTCTACTGGTTTTAGTGGTGCGGCCGCAGGGCATGTTTCCGAAAACGCGGGAAAGTTGATGACGGTACAGGTCATCCGCCGCAATCAAAGCAGCCAGCCCGCACTGGTGATTGGCCTGGTGTTGGTGGTTGTTGCTGCGACCCTGCCTTTTTGGGCTCCCGAGGACAGCGCGTCGGCCTGGATGCGCGAGTTCGTCGAGATCGCGTGTTATTTCATCTTTGCCATGATGTGGAACCTGCTGGCCGGTTATGGTGGCATGGTGAGTGTCGGCCAGCAGGCGTTTTTTGGCTTTGGCGGCTACGTCATGCTGATGCTGGGCAACCTGGCCGATGTCAACCCTTTCGTCGCCGTGCCGCTGGGTGCACTGGCGGCGGCCTTGATCGCCGTGCCGGTGTCGTACGTGGCCTTTCGCTTGCAGGGCGGTTATTTCGCCATCGGCACCTGGGTCATTGCCGAGGTGTTCCGCCTCTCATTCGCGCAGCTCTCGGTGGTGGGGGGCGGCTCGGGCACCAGCCTTACCGCCTTGCGCGGCATCGATAAGGCCACCCGCGAAACCGCCACTTTCTGGATGGCGCTGGCCTGTATGGTGGCCGCTGTGGCCTTGGTCTACCTGTTTTTGCGCAGCAAACGCGGCCTGGCGCTGCTGGCCATTCGCGACAACGAAGTGGCTGCAGAATCGCAAGGCATTGCCGTCTCTCGCATGAAGCTGGCGGTGTACGTGGTGGCGGCCTTGGGCGCGGGCCTTGCCGGGGCCTTATATTTTTTGGGCAACCTGCGAATTAGCCCGGACGCTGCCTTCAGTGTCAACTGGACTGCGTTCGCGATTTTCATGGTCGTGATCGGCGGCATTGGCCGTATTGAAGGCCCTATCGTCGGTGCGTTGATTTATTGGGCTTTGAACAAATTTTTTGGTGACTACGGCACCTGGTACCTGCTGGGCCTGGGCCTGCTGGCGATCCTGGTGACGATCTACTTCAAGCAGGGTTTGTGGGGTTACGCGCAGGAGCGCTGGGGCTGGTCGCTGTTTCCGACCCGTAGAACGCTGAAGATCTGAAGATTGGCACTGTTCCCGGTATTATTCCTGGGCTTGTTCCAGTGGTTGCTGCGGGTGTACGCTCGCGAGTGTTTGCCCGCTGTTTTGCGAGAATGTCATATTGACACTTTGATCAAATCGACTATATTGATGCGATTTCAAGCTGTCGACAACTTTTCATTGTGAGGAGCATTTGAATGAATTCCACCGCCACACTGGAGCGCCCGGCACAGAGCGATTCAAAACCTGATCTTCGCCAACGCGCTGCCGATTTGGCGCCAACCCTTCGCGCCAGGGCTGCCGAAGCCGAAAGCCTGCGCCGCCTGCCGGACGAAACCATCCAGGATTTGCGCAAGGCTGGCTTGTTCAAACTGATGTTGCCCAAGCGCGTCGGTGGGCACCAAGCGACTTTGCACCAGTTCATTGACGTGGTGTCAGAGGCCGCACGCGGCTGCGGCTCGACCGGCTGGGTGCTGGGGGTGGTGAACGCGCACAACTGGCTTTTGGGGCTTTTTCCCACACAGGCGCAAGATGATGTGTTCACGGCACAGCCCGATGCCATCATTTCAGCCGTGATCGGCCCGCGTGGCAAAGCCAGCCAGGTCCCAGGCGGTTACCGCGTCAGCGGGTTTTGGCCTTTCTGTTCGGGCAGCCCGGCTGCTAACTGGGTCATGTTGGGCGCCGAAGTGCTGGATGCCGACGGCCAGCCTTGTGACGGTGGCGATTTCCTGATTCCGATCGCCGACATTGACATCAAGAACGACTGGGACGTGACCGGCCTGCGCGCTTCAGGCAGCAACAGCGTGGTGGCGAAAGACGTTTTTGTGCCGGCGCACCGTTACCTTTCCATTGGCCAGGCCATCGGCGGCGTGAACCCCGGCGCGGCTCACCACGGCAGCTCGAAACTCTATACCTCGGCCATCGTGCCGGTGCTGGCGTTGGGCATCGTTCCGGCAGCCCTGGGAATTGCGCAGGGCGCATTGGAGAGTTTCAAACAGAGGCTGCCCGGCAAGGTGGTGAGTTACACCCTGGGTGAAATTCAACAGGACATGCCGGCCACCCACATGCAGGTGGGCATGGCGGCCAGCAAAATCGACGCCGCGCGTCTCATCATGCACGATGTGGCTGAAAAAATTGGGCAGGCGGCCGATTCTGGCGTGGCGATGGCGCTGCAGGAGCGGGCAAGTTGCCGGATGCAATGCGCCTTCAGCGTGCGCCTTTGCCTGGAGGCCACCGAAATACTTTTCCTCGCTTCGGGCGGCTCGGGCCTGGCCGTGGGCAGCCCGATCCAGCGCGCCGCCCGCGACGTGCACGCGATCAACATGCACGGCCTCTTGTGCCTGGAGACCAACACCGAAATGTTTGGCCGCGTCCTGCTCGGGTTGCCGCAAAACACGCCTTTGATTTAACAAAAACGCATGGCACACAAGCCAGGTGAGCGTGGCGGATCGGTCCCGGTGTTGGACAACTTGGGCGACGCAGGCGACGTGGGGGCGGACTTCCGCAACGCGATGCGGCGCCTGTCCACCACGGTCAGCCTGATCACCAGCGCCGACGATGGCATCTGGCACGGCATGACGGCCACGGCCGTCACCTCCGTCAGCATGTCGCCCTGCGCCTTGCTGGTGTGCATCAACGAAGCCTCGGCTTTTCACAGCATCATCAACCACGCTGGCAAATTCTGCGTCAATCTGCTGGGTGTCGGCCAGGCTGAGTTGCCCGGCATCTTCGCCGGCAAACGCAAAGGCCTGGCGCGGTTTGACGTGGGAACCTGGGCCGCGGACCGAACCGGATTGCCCTACCTGGTTGACGCCCAAGCGAATGTATTTTGTGATGTGGACGCCTCGATGCAATACGAAACGCACACCATCTTCATCGGCCGGGTGCGCGCGGTGCGCTGTTCGGATGTGATCGCGCCGCTGCTTTACCAAGACGGGCAGTACGCGGCTTCAACGCCGCTTGACATTGGCCGATAAATCTTTCACAGGCTTCAGCTTGGCGAATATCGGCCCCTCGACCGGGCCTGCAGGCGGGAGAGGCATGAAGGCGATTCGTCGCGCCTCGGCCGGAACAATGCCAAAACCGATCAGCACATGCAGCAGGATGTGCTCGGGATGTTGCCTTAAATTGGGTTTGCCCAGCAGGCTGTCAATGCCATAAAAAATGGCGCCCAGGACGATGTCGTGGGCGACCGTCACGTCGCGGACCGACAACATTTTTTTCTGGTGCGCCAGCGTCAAATCCCGCGTCAAATAGGTTTCAATCAACTGTCCGCGCGTGGCAAGTTGTGTGCCGACGCGACGCAGGAACCCGCCCCACAACGGGTACCGCACGGCCATCTGCATGTAGAGCCGGGTCCCGACGCAAAAGCGTTCGACCGGATTGTCGAACTGCAGCACGAGAGGATCCACCACTTGAAGCACTTCGTCGCTCATGGTCCCCGCCAAAGCAAGCAGCAGGTCGTTGGTGGTCCGAAAGTGGTTGTAGAAAGTGCCGCGCGCCAGGCCCGCAGCGGCAATAAAGTCTTCCGGCACGGCCAGGTCGGGGCCCTTGTCGTTGAAGACTACCAGAGCGTTCTCCAGGAGCCGCAGGCGGGTTTTCTCACGGCGCTGTGCGCCGACGCGAACCCGGTGGTCGTCAGTTGGATGGGGGCTGGTTTTCATGGGGCGCCTGGGCAATCGCCATTGTCCCTGAGTTCAACCAAGTTTTTGGGCCGGAGCCGGTCAAGGCCGTCGATGCTCATACACTTGGCGTTCGGGTTCGAGAGGGTGGCTTGGCGGCCTCTATCTCGGGGTCAGGTACCGCCCGCTGAAGAAGTGACTGACAAACCATGATCAACAAGATTTCAGCTTCGATTTCGGACGCGCTCCTTGGCGTCAAAGATGGCTCGACCGTGATGATTGGCGGTTTTGGCACGGCCGGCATTCCGGACGAACTGATCGACGGCCTGATCGCGCAGGGTGCGCGGGATCTCACCGTGGTCAACAACAACGCGGGCAATGGCGAGGCTGGTCTGGCTGCGCTGCTCAAAGCGGGCCGTGTCTGCAAGATCATTTGCAGCTTTCCGCGTCAGGCCGATTCTTTTGTCTTCGACGCCTTGTACCGCAGCGGAAAAATCGAACTGGAACTGGTCCCTCAGGGCAACCTCGCCGAGCGAATCCGGGCGGCGGGCGCGGGTATCGGCGCGTTTTTTACGCCTACGGGATTCGGCACTGAGCTGGCCAAAAACCGCGATGGAACATCAAAAGAGACGCGTGAAATCGGTGGCAAAAATTATGTGCTTGAATACCCGATTTACGGTGACGTGGCGCTCATCAAGGCTGAATGTGGTGACCGTTTTGGCAACCTGACTTACCGCATGGCGGCGCGCAATTTCGGGCCGGTCATGGCCACCGCCTGCAAGAAGACCATTGCCAGCGTTTTCAATATTGTCGAGCTGGGGGATCTGAACCCGGAGCACATCGTCACACCCGGTATATTCGTGAGCCATGTCGTCAGGATTCCGCGCGTGGCGACCCAGGCCGGTGGTTTCAGGGCCGCCGCATAAACCTTGAAGAAAATCGCGATAAGGCCGTCAAAGGTATTGAATGATTAGCTATACAAAACGTAGCAAAAACGAGCTCGCCAAACGAGTCGCGCAGGACATCCCCGATGGCGCCACGGTCAACCTGGGCATCGGCATGCCGACGCTGGTGGCGAACCACATGTCGGCCGGGCTCGAGGTACTGCTGCACAGCGAAAACGGCATCCTCGGCATGGGTCCGGCGCCGGCTGCGGGCGAGGAAGACTATGACCTGATCAACGCTGGTAAACAACCCGTTACCCTGCAAAAAGGTGGCGCTTTCTTCCACCATGCCGACAGCTTTGCCATGATGCGCGGCGGCCACCTTGATATCTGTGTGCTGGGCGCGTTTCAAGTCTCCGCAACGGGTGACCTGGCCAACTGGAGCACCGGCGAGGCAGGCTCCATTCCGGCCGTCGGTGGCGCCATGGACCTGGCCATTGGCGCGAAACAAACCTGGGTCATGATGGACCTGCTCACCAAAACCGGCCAGAGCAAAGTCGTCAAGACCTGCAGCTACCCGTTGACAGGTATCGGCTGCGTGAAACGCATCTATTCCGAATTCGCCACGCTGGACTGCACGCCCGGCGGGCTCAAGTTGGTGGATAAAGTAGACGGCCTGGGCCAGGCAGAGCTTGAAGCCATGATTGGCCTGCCCATCGCCGTTTGAACCCACGTAATATCCGTTCGGGCTGAGCCTGTCGAAGCCCTTTCAACTGCCATCATTCGTGAGCATTTCGACAGGCTCAATGCGAACGGATTGAGGATTTGACCATGACAAACCAAGCTTTTATCTGCGACGCCATCCGCACACCCTTTGGCCGCTACGGCGGTGCCTTGAGCAGCGTGCGCACCGACGACCTGGCCGCCATTCCCCTGAAGGCTCTGATGGCGCGCAACCCCAACGTCGACTGGTTGGCGGTGACTGACGTGATTTATGGCTGCGTCAACCAGGCCGGCGAAGACAACCGCAACGTCGCGCACATGGCGACCTTGCTGGCCGGCTTGCCGATGGATTTGCCAGGCAGCACCATCAACCGCCTGTGCGGCTCCGGCATGGATGCCATCGGCACGGCGGCGCGTGCCATCAAGGCCGGTGAAGCGAGCCTGATGATCGCCGGTGGCGTCGAGAGCATGAGCCGCGCGCCTTTCGTCATGGCCAAGGCAGAGAGCGCCTTCAGCCGCAGCGCGCAGATTTTTGACACCACCATCGGCTGGCGTTTTGTCAACAAGCTGATGAAAGAAAAGTATGGCGTCGACGCCATGCCAGAGACAGCGGAAAACGTGGCCGTTGAACACAAGATCAGCCGTGAAGACCAGGACAAAATGGCCCTGGCCTCGCAGATGAAAGCCGTGGCCGCGCAAAAGGCGGGTTTTTTCGATGCAGAACTCACCCCCGTGACGATTGCCCAAAAGAAGGGCGACGCGATCGTTGTCAACAGGGACGAACACCCGCGCGAAACCTCTTTGGAAGCCCTTGCCAAACTCAAAGGCGTGGTTAAACCCGAAGGAAGTGTCACGGCGGGCAATGCCAGCGGTGTGAACGATGGCGCCTGTGCCATGCTCATCGCCAATGAAGAAGCCGCGAAGAAAAACGGCCTGACACCGCGCGCGCGCATCGTCGGCATGGCCACGGCAGGCGTGCCCCCGCGTGTGATGGGCATCGGTCCCGCGCCCGCCACGCAAAAGGTGCTGGCACTCACCGGCCTGAAGATCGAACAAATGGACGTAATCGAACTCAACGAAGCCTTCGCCGCCCAAGGCCTGGCGGTGTTGCGCATGCTGGGCGTGCAGGACGACGATCCGCGTGTCAACCCGAATGGCGGCGCCATCGCTTTGGGCCACCCGCTGGGCGCCTCGGGTGCGCGTCTGGTGACCACCGCCAGCAGCCAGTTGCACAAGACCGGCGGGCGTTACGCCCTGTGCACGATGTGTATTGGGGTGGGGCAGGGGATTGCGGTGGTGATTGAACGTGTTTGATGGAAAAATCCATGCAGGCCCTGATCTACCACCGTTATGGCGACGCATCCGTGATGCAGTTGGAGGAGGTCACACTTCCCGCACCTGGCGCTGGTGAGGTTCTGGTCAAAGTCATCCGGGCAAGTTTGAACCCGGTCGATTTCAAGTTCCGCAATGGCATGATGAAACTGCTGCGCAAACCAACATTGCCCTGCACGACAGGCAAAGACTTTGCCGGTGAGATCAGCGCGTTGGGCGCTGGCGTGACACAGTTCAAAGTTGGCCAGCGCGTGTTTGGCTCGTCGGACTCCTTGAGCGGGCGTGGCAGTTGCGCCGGGTTTTTGTTGAGCCGCGTGGATTTGGTCGCGGCGCTGCACCAGAGCACCAGCTTTGAGACCGGCGCTTGCCTGGGCGTCGCTGCCGGTTCGGCCTTGCAGGCGCTGACGACAGTGGCTGCCCTGAAAAAGGGACAGCGCCTGCTGGTGGTGGGTGCGTCAGGCTCTGTCGGCGCGGCGGCTGTGCAGATCGCGCACGCGATGGGCGCGCACGTCACCGGGGTGTGCGGAACTTCCAATTTGGCCTATGTCAAGTCTATCCGGGCCGATTCGGTGGTCGATTACAAGAGCACCGATTGGACACAATTGCCGGACAAGTTCGACGTGATCCTGGACACTGGCGGCACCCACGTGGCCTGGCAAAAAGCCCAGAGCCGCTTGGTCGACGGCGGCGTCTATGTTGACACCTTTCCGAACGGTACGCGGTTTTTGAACCATTTTGTCTCGTCGTTCACATCGAAAGAACGTTGCCAAGCCTTCATGCTCAAAACCAACCCCGCTCTGCTGCAGGGCCTGGCCGATTGGGCCGCAAAGGGCGTGTTGCAACCGCGCGTGGCCGAGCGGGTAAACCTCGACGGCGCCGTGGCTGCATTGAGCCGCATGGAAGCCGGCAAGGTGCAGGGCAAGGTGGTGGTCGAGATTGCGTGAAATCGATGTCATCAGACGCGACGCTGCAAGACGCTAGACCCCCAGCAGCAGCAACTGCTCCACCCGCGCCTATGGCACGCAAACAGCAATCAAAGGCCAGTCAAAGCGCCAGTCAGTCGTCAAGCTCGTCCCGGATCGCACGAACCATGTCGTTGGTGACGATGTTGCCTCCACTAGTCAAAAGCGACAAGCCGTAGACCGCTTATGACACGGGCATTTTGTGCGCTACCACGGGCGAATCGGAATGCGCCAGTTCGAAGGCGATCGCTAGACGCTTCACGTCGGAATCGATGTCGAGGGTAGTGCGCATTCCAGTGGTGTCTCTGAGGTAAGAGCATCAAATTTATTCGCTCCCTGTACGCAGCTCTTGCGCCTGTGCAACCTGCCGCAGACCTGGGCTGACGGCATCACTGGCAGCCAGTTGCCGCCAAAACCGAGCTGCCAAATTCCGTGCAGTGTTCCAGGTGGAGGTAGATCCCGGTGGTTTTTGCGGTGCCGCAAACGGGGTGTAGCCCATTTCGTCGCGGAACTCGTGTGGCCGCCACACCATGGGCAACATGTCA
>JANNYX010000053.1:0-1994 GCA_031410295.1 Rhodoferax sp. | reverse complement strand
GCCCGGCCGGCATTCAGGCCCGTGACCAGGGCGGCGAACGCGCTGACGGGCGTGCCGCCGTTTGCGGTGATGAACGAGGCGTTGTAGCTCGACGCCAACGACATGTCGAAGGTGGTGTCGTAGGAGCCGAAGATGCCACCGAGCGGGAAGCCGCTGAACGTCGGAGTCTGCGTGGCAACGCCGACGTTGCCGGGTGCTGCCGTGCAGCAGTGGATGTGCGAAGCCGTTACAAGGCCGCTGAGGCCGGCAAAGGTGGTCTGAACGCGCATCGTGAGCGAGGAGACATCAATGGTGACGACGGCCGCGCCGCTGCCCAAGGAGGCATTGGCCGGGTTTTCGGCAGCACCACTCAGGGTGGTGGCGTAGAACTGCGGCAGCGCTGCAGCCGGCATGGCGGCAACAGCCAGGGCCAGCGCAGCGCCAGCGGACAGGACAAAGGGAATTCTCACGGCGGCTCCTCGGTACGCATCAGCGCGTCTGGGTAATACGATCTGCAGCCCGAATGGATTCCACCCACCCTTAAAATCGGGGCTCTAGTAAACCCCAAGATGCTGGCCAAAAGAATCATTCCCTGCCTTGACGTGACCGGCGGCCGCGTCGTCAAAGGCGTCAACTTCGTTGCCCTGCGCGACGCCGGTGACCCCGTTGAGATTGCCGCACGCTACAACGACCAAGGCGCCGACGAGCTGACCTTCCTGGACATCACGGCCACCAGCGACAACCGCGGCTTGCTCCTGCACATGATCGAAGCCGTGGCATCCCAAGTGTTCATCCCGCTCACCGTGGGCGGCGGCGTGCGCACGGTGGATGACGTGCGCCGCCTGCTGAATGCGGGCGCCGACAAAACCAGTTTCAACTCGGCGGCGATTGCCGACCCCGACGTGATTGACGCGGCTTCGGCAAAATATGGGGCGCAATGCATCGTCGTAGCCATCGATGCGAAGCGACGTTCCGCTGCAGAGGCGAAACGTTTGGACAAAGGCGGGCTGGAGATCGGCCCCGGCTGGGATGTTTTCAGCCACGGGGGCCGAAAAAATACTGGCCTGGATGCGGTGGCGTGGGCGGTCGAGATGGTGCAACGCGGCGCTGGTGAAATCTTGCTCACCAGTATGGACCGCGACGGCACCAAGTCCGGTTTCGACCTTGAACTGACCCGCGCTGTCAGTGACGCCGTTGACGTGCCGGTGATCGCCTCGGGCGGTGTTGGCAACCTGGACGACCTGGTCAATGGCATCAAGATCGGCGGCGCCGACGCGGTGCTCGCCGCCAGCATCTTCCACTACGGCGAGTACACGGTGCAACAGGCCAAGGCGCGAATGGCGGCCAGCGGTATACCCGTGCGGATTTAGGTCGGCGCGGCTCTGAGACAATGCCGGCATGAACGGGCCAAACTGGTTGAACGCGATCCAATGGGATGAAAAAGGCCTGGTCCCGGTCATTGCCCAGGAGCAATCCACGGGTGACGTGTTGATGTTCGCCTGGATGAACCGCGAGGCGCTGCAAGCCACGGCCGAGTCAGGGCGGGCCGTGTATTTCAGCCGCTCGCGCGCCCGCCTGTGGCACAAGGGCGAAGAATCGGGCCACGTGCAAACCGTGCACGAAATCCGCCTTGACTGCGACAACGATGTGATTTTGCTGAAGGTGACGCAACTGAGCCATGAGCCGGCAGAAGCTGGGGCGACTTCACAGTCGATTGCCTGCCACACGGGCCGGCACAGTTGCTTTTTCAGCGTGCTTAAAAATAATCAGTGGGAAGTGGTCGAGCCAGTCTTGAAAGACCCGGCGGCGATCTACACATAACCCTTACCTACAAAGGCTTCATGGCTTCCAACGATTCGCTCGACAGTCGCAATTTTGTGTTGTGTCCTGGCAATGCCTACGACCGTTCGCCGTGCGGCACCGGCACCAGCGCCAAGCTGGCCTGCCTCGCGGCCGACGGCAAGCTCGCCGAGGGCGAAGCCTGGATGCAGGAGAGCCTGATCGGCAGCAGCATG
>JANNYX010000052.1:0-3346 GCA_031410295.1 Rhodoferax sp. | reverse complement strand
ACCTGGGGGCGCTGGTTTGGGCACCGGTTACCTGGACCTGAGCATGCCCGCCGAAACGCGCCTGTATGTGCCGAAGTTGCAGGCCATGAAGAACATTGTGAACGCGCCAGAGTTCTACAAATCCAGCTTGCCGTTGATTGAAAACCACCCCTTTTTCCAGACCGTGAGCATTGTGCGCGACATTGACGTGGCGCTCGCTGCCCGGCTGGCTGAAGTCAACCTGGACGATTTCAAGGCGCTCAACCCTTCAGCCAGCCGTCCGGTGTTGCTGGCCGCCGGCACGCCGCAGATCTTGTTGCCTTGGGACCAGGCAGTCGTGTTTGAACAAAACCTGAAATCCCACCGTGGTGGACGGCTCGCCAGCTGGACAGTGTGGATTGCCCCGCAAGACATGAAAACTGCCGAGGCGGCAAAAAAAACCGGTATGAGCGAAGAGGATTTGCGCACGGTCAACCACATCCCGCCACGCTCGATTGTCAAAGCCGGTTCATCCCTGGTGGTGACCCGCAGCAACCGCGTCGAGCGGGACGTCACAGTAGAAGTGGCAGATCATGGCCAATTGGGCATCGCACCTGAAATATTGACGCGCCGCACGCTGCTCAAGGCCGGCAAAAGTGAGTCGGTTGCGACTGTCGCCAAAAAGTACCACCTGCCACCGGGCAGTGTTGCCGAATGGAACAAAGTCAAGAGCAACGCATCGTTTGCCAAGGGCCAGCAGGTCGTTCTTTTCCTGCCGACACAGATGGCCAAAGCTTCAACCCGCGCGCATGTCGCAAGCAGTGCCAAAAAGGCAAAACCTGCTGGTTCAAAACCAACCAGACTGGCCAAGCGATAGTCGTTGTTCCACATCGTTTTGCAACGTTTCACTTGAGGAGTTTCCGATGGGCATGGTTGTGTGGATCGCGCTGGTGGCTGCGGGCATTTACGCAATCATCCTCTATAACGGCCTGGTGAACATCAAGGAAGCCGTCGCCAAGGCCTGGGCCAATATCGATGTCCTGCTCAAACAGCGCCACGATGAGTTGCCCAAACTGGTTGACACCTGCAAAGACTACATGAAGCATGAGCGAGAGACGCTTGAAAAGGTGATCAATGCGCGTGCACGCGTGGCAAGCGCGCGGGAATCTCACAACGTCGCGGCGTTGGGGTCAGCCGAAGCGGCTCTGAGAAACGGACTGGGAGGTTTGTTTGCGGTGGCCGAGTCCTATCCGGAACTAAAGGCCAACGAGCAGTTTCTGCATTTGCAGTCGCGCATCAGCGGACTTGAGAACGCCATCGCCGACCGGCGCGAGTTCTACAACGACAGCGTGAACATCAACAATGTTGGTATCGCGCAATTTCCTGCGGTGGTAATGGCGCGATTGTTCAATTTCAAGTCTCTTGACCTCTTGAAATTCACCTCAGACGAATTGAAAGACGTAGACATCGGCCAGCGCTTTGGCACTTGAGCATGTGGCAGATGGGCCACCTGCGCCTCGACGGCCTGCGCGGCCTACTCACCGAGACCCTGACCTCGGCAAGTTATTTGGGCTTGCTGTTGGTTGCCATTCAGTTGGGCCCCCGGCATCGCACGGCATGGCTTGTCTGCATGGGGCTGGTGACCGCGATCAGCCTGCTGGCCTGGGCATTGACCCTTAAACGAGCGCGCGCCATTGCAGAACTTGCCACTTCGCGAATTGGGTCGGCAGCGCAAGGTTATGTTGAATTGTCAGGCAAGGGCACGTTCGATCCAGAACACCTGATCAACAGCCCCTACAGCCGCATACCTTGCATTTGGTACCGCTACACCGTTTATGAAAAAGACGGCCAAAAGCGCCAGTGGCGACTGATCAGCCGCGACACAAGTTGGTCGACTTTTGAACTGAAAGATGGCTCAGGAAGTTGCCGGGTTGATCCGGACAACGCGGAGATCATCGGCCAGCAGCGTCGAACAAGTTTTGAAGGAAGCTACAAACAAGTGGAGGAACTGCTGTTTGGCGGCAGCCCGATTTACGTTCTGGGCGAATTTTCCACACTTGGAGGCGCAAATTCGATCCTCAACCCCAACGAAGACGTCGCCGCGTTGCTGGGCGAATGGAAAAGAGATCCGGCCAGTCTGAAACAACGATTTGACCTGGACAGAAATGGCGAAATCGATTTGCCTGAATGGGAGCTCGCCAGACGTTTGGCCCAGCAGACTGTCAACAAGCAACACCGGGAAATACGCAATGCGCCGGGTGTGAATGTCATCAGGGCGCCGCGCGACGGCAGCTTGTTTCTGATCGCCAGCATGTCACCGCAAAAGCTGCGCCAGCGCTACTTGTTGTGGTCAGCGTTTCACCTGGCGACGTTTGTCCTGGCAACGTCAGCCTGGCTCTGGCTGGCTTAAGGCGCAACCAGGGTTGAAAGGTATTCCGCCAAAGGCTCAAGCTCCTCTGCTGTCAGTGCCTGCGCCGCGGACGTCATGGTGCCGTCATAATCGGCGCGTTTGGCGGCCTTAAATCCTTTTAGCTGCTCCAGCAAGTAGTCTTTCTGTTGCCCTGCCAGTCGCGGAATGTGCTGCTGCCCCACCAGGGTTGGCGTATGGCAGGCAACACAGTTGTTTCGTTCTGTAATTTCCTTGGCCTTTGACATCACGCCCGCGTCGGCCTGGCGTTTGGGTACTGCAAGTTTTTGAGACGAAAAATACGCCGCCAGATCGTTTAGGTCGGCATTGCTGAGTTTTTCGACAAAGGGGGTCATCTGGTCGTTGACCCGCCTTCCCTCGCGGAACATGAACAGCGCAGTGACAATGAACTGGCTTGGTTGCCCCGCCAGCGACGGAACCAGAGGAAGCGCCGAGTTGCCGTCAACACCATGGCATGCAACGCAAACCTGGGCTTTGACACGGCCCTCCTCCTTACCGGCGAAAACGTTTGTTGCCGCAATTGCGAGGGCAAGAACAGCGGCCATTTTGAGGGCCGCCATTCGCCGCAACCGAAACACGTCAACAGAACACGCTGGACGCAAAGCGGCCATGGCTATTTCGCGTAGCTGATGCGATAAACAACGCCGTTGTAATCGTCAGACAACAATATCGAACCGTCCTTCATTTGCAAGACGTCGGTCGGTCTGCCCCACATCGGCGGATCGCCCCGATCATTCTCCAGGAAGCCCTCAAGAAAGGTATGGCGCGTGGCCTTTCCATCCGCCCCGACAGTCACACGAATCAGGTTGTAACCCTGTTTTTGTTCGCGGTTCCACGAGCCTTTTTGGGCTATCAGCATGCTGTTCTTGTAGTCAGCCGGGAACATGTTGCCGGTGTAAAACTTCATGCCAACCGGTGCCATGTGCGCACCCAGGTTCAGCGCCGGCGGCGTAAACTGGT
>JANNYX010000051.1:0-7303 GCA_031410295.1 Rhodoferax sp. | reverse complement strand
TTTTCAGAGGCCAAGTTGATAAGTACACCTGGGTAGATATAGGTTCTTCTTACCTGCCGGGTGAAATAGTTGCTGCATTCCTGTGGGCTCAAATGGAAGAGGCGGATTCAATCAATAAGCGGCGCTTGGACATTTGGGCCAACTACCACCAGGGATTTGAGAGTTTGGAAAAGGCTGGAAAGGTTCGCCGCCCTGTCGTGCCTTGGGACTGCGTTCACAACGCACATATGTATTACCTGTTGATGCCGAGCCTTACTCAACGCTCAAAAATTATTGAACAGCTCAAGTTAGTGGGCGTCCAGACCGTGTTTCACTACATTCCCCTCCATTCATCGCCGTTTGGACTTAACAATGGTCGAACTATTGGTGGCATGACGCATACTGCCAGTGTTAGCGACCGGTTGATTCGCTTCCCGTTGTGGCTTGGCTTGGAAGACCGACTGAGTGAAGTCATTGAAGCTGCGCAAACGCTGATTAACTAATCAGCTAATGTGACACCGTTCCAACGGGGTTTGAATGGACGGCAAAAGCTGACATTCATTCCTCCAAATTCTTTGCAACCAGGAGTAAAACGATGACACTTGGTTCTGACCCAAATCGCAGAGAATTAACTTTAGTTATGCTAACTGCAATAGGAATCACTTCGTTGTGGTTCGGGTTAACGTGGCGTTATGGTTTCGACTTAGCAGATGAGGGTTATTATTGGTATGGGGCGCAACGTGTATTGCGCGGTGAAGTGCCGATGCGTGACTTCCTTTCCTACGATATTGGTAGATACTACTGGTCTGCATTTTTCATGCGCCTTATAGGTGATGATGGCGCATTCGGAGCGCGCGCCAGCGCTGCGATGTGGCAAGTTTTGGGATCGTTCGTGGGTGTTTACATTTGCCTGATGTCCCTACGCCAAAGCGGCGTGGCGCGGTGGGTATTTGCGGTGCTGACTGCCAGCATCCTAACCATTTGGGTATGGCCTTATTACAAGGTATATGACCACTCAACAAGCATTTTGGTGGTTGCCGCGTTAGTGTTAATGCTTAAATCCATCAGAGCCTCTTCATGGCTTTTCGCTGGTGCAGTCATTGGTTTCGCGGCAATCATGGGCCGAAATCATGGCGTGTATGGAATGGTTGCGGCATTGCTAGTAATTTCGTTGCTTTTGATCAAAGCACCGTCGCCGTGGGCACTAATCGGTCTGTGCAGATATTTTTTGCTGGGTGTCCTGATTGGTTTTTCACCGACTTTTTTCATGATGTTCACCGTTAATGGTTTTGCAAGCGCATTCATTGGCAGTATTGTGATGTTATTTCAGTACGGTGCTACAAATATCAGCCTGCCGGTGCCCTGGCCTTGGGATTTCAAATTGCAGGGTATAGGAGTCGTGCTAACCGTGGTGAAGGCGTTTGTCGGGTTGGGGTTTGTGATTTTGCTGGCATTTCCCTTGCTTGGAATGCTTGCATTGAGATATCAACACTTTGACTTGAGCAACGATAGTCAAAAAGTTTGTGTTGCAGCGGTAGCTGCCGCCATACCGTATTCCCACTACGCATTTTCCCGAGCCGATGAAACCCACCTCGCGCTAAGTATTTTTCCAGTATTGATTGGTCTTTTGTCTTTCGGCGGATCAATGAGCGGCTCAAGACCCCTACAGGTGGGCTTTGCCATGCTCGCAACATCTCTGATGATGATAGGGATCTCGCAACCATCTCTGTCAGCATGGCTTTTCAAAACTAAATTTGTTAAAGCTGACGTAGGTGGGCAAAAAATATGGATGTCTAGTGGAACGGCCAGACTTCTGCGGTTTGCTACAGCGGCGATCTCAAACCAAAGCACGGCCCCTAATAATTTCTTGGCGGTACCAAATATGACGAGTCTTTATGCAATCTATCGCGCCAAGGTACCAATTTGGGAAATTTACTCCCTAATTCCTAGGGATGGAAAATTTGAAGGCCGGGAGATCGCGCGCTTGGAATTATCGATGCCAGACACGGTGATTATTTGGGACTATTCCTTGGACGGAAACCCACTATTTAAATATAGTCGAATGCATCCCCTAATTAATGAATGGATCACATCTAGGTACCTACCAATTGACTCAGATGTGATACCTGGAAATTCTGATTTCAAGGTCTATACACTTAAGAAGTCATTGAGCAGGACAGACGAATAGCGAAGTGGCGCCGCAGATCTGAACTGCGCCCAATGCCCCGGTGCGGCCGACCTGGAACGGCGGTTGCGCAACTAAGCCAGGTCGCCCTTTCCCAAGGCCCGCCTTCGTAAAGCGGAGAGCGACCTGATGTACCGCTGCGCCAAACAGCACAGCGAAACGCCGGGTGAAAAACGCGGCGTAAAAATGGACGAGCTCACGCTCACGCCAACCGAGTTGATCAACAGCATCGCCGCCGCGGCGCTCCCACCACGCACACATCGGCATTGCTGCCTTTGCTTAATGGTCTCGAATTCGCCTGTGCGCTCGCCCAAAATTACGGAGTTTTTCCGCGGCTGTCGCCTCGGTGGTACCGCGGCGCTTGAGGCTATTGGATCAGTGCCAGTTCGAATGCCTCGCTGCCCGACTCGCTCGTGAACGGGGGCGTTGTTGGAGACCGGTCCAGCCGACGCATACTTGATTTACAACTCATTGAACGACGCCGTTCTCGGGCAGTACAACTCCCGGGCGCGCATTGGTGCTGTCGTTGTCTGCAGAAGCTAACCGGCGTCCCGGAGCCCAGTTCAATTGCTCTCCTTGGCTTAGCGCTGTTAGGTTTGACTGTGATGCGCCACAAGACTAGCTAAGTACGTTGTTGATTTTTAAACAGCCCGGCAACCAGCCTGGCTGTTTTGTTTTAGTGCATATGAATATCCATTTCGCTGCGGTGGGGACCACCCAAACGCCGTCGGGCTTTTCCGCTGCTCTTGGATTTGTACGCAATGGATACTGTCGCGACTTGGAAAAAGTTGGTCAATTAACCTGGGTGAATGACAACAGGATTGCGGCCATTCAGACTCAACTCGAAGTGTTTTTTATGAAAGGCCTACCATGAAGCGAAAAGTCCTTAGGCTGTTGTTGCCATCCATCGTCATTGCTTGCTCTCTTGCGGCGCTGGCTGCGTCTTTTTTTATTGCCCCCCTGGTACCGGCGCCTGTGCGGGCCGGGGCCGCACCACCAGCGCAGTCAATCGCGCTGCGTCCAACTCCAGGCAGTCAGGTGAACGGCTTTAGCGTGACCCGAATTGCCCACGCGTCGGTGTTGCTGGATTTTGGCAACGCCAAGGTTCTGACCAATCCATGGTTCAGCGAAAAGATGCATTTCCATCATGGCGAGCCGCTCGCCATGTCGACGGAGCAACTACCGAAATTGACCGCCATCGTGGCCAGCCATGCCCACTACGATCATTTCGACATTAAAACACTGGAGCGCTATCCCGACAAAGCGGTGCCGTTCTTTGTGGGACCCGACATGGTGGATGCCGCCCGCGCGGCAGGTTTTACCAATGTGCGCGAGCCCGCGCCCTGGGAAACGGTCTCAGTGGGGCCGCTCACCATCACCGCAGCGCCGGCAGCCCATAAAGTGCCGGAAATCACCTTCGTGATTCAAGCGAACAGTTCGACGGTCTATTTCGGTGGGGACTCCAAACTCATCCCGGAACTGCGCGAATTGCCCAAGCGGTTTCCGTCGATTCAACTGGCATTGCTGTCCGTCAACGGGCTTGGCGTGTTGGGCGAGCAGGTTGTCATGAATGCGGAAGAGCCGGCAGAGCTGGCGGGCTTGCTGGGCGCGGAGGTTGCGGTACCCATGCACTACCGGTTTAAGGGCAGCTGGTTTACGGACAGCTTCATCCTGTCTTATGACGGAACGCCAGGACGGTTTCTGGCCGCAGTCAGAAAAACGGCGCCTGGTACCAAGGCTCTCGCTCTTGAGTCAGGCGAGGTATTACGCCTCGCACGATGAATTGGTGGTGGCTTCCATCGCGACCGGATCAGCGGGATTCAACATATGGTGTCAACCCGTCAGGCATGGCAGTGCTTGAAAACTGTGTTTCAGCCCAATTGAAGCCGAAGGTAATCCAGCAGCACCCGGTTGCGGGTGAGCTGCATTCGCTCGGGCGTGGCCACGGCGATGATGCTGTTGCCAAACTTTGTCACCGGCGTCCAGTCCGGAAGTAGCCTGACCAAGCGGCCAGCGGCGACGTCCTCCGCGCAGACGTACAGCGGCAGCAGGGCCACGCCCAAGCCGGCTGCTGCGGCGCAGGCAACGGCGTCGGCGTTGTTGGCGTGGTAGCGGCTGTTCACCCGCACCCGTTGCACAGTGTCACCCCGAACCAGTTGCCACGAATCGTCAGAACTTTCACGCCAATAGCTCATGCAGGGGTGCGCCATTAAATCCAATGGCGCGATCGGCATGCCACTGTTGGCCAGGTGCATGGGCGCGGCACAAATTACCCAGTCCAGGCGCGCCACAGGCGTGACGCGCAAATCCGGTGCGGCAACAGCAGTCATTCGCAGCGCAATGTCGATGCGCTCGTAGGCGATGTCCATCAACCGGTCGTCCAGCAGCAGCTCTATCTCAATCGCCGGGTGGCGGGCCAGAAACGGTGGCATCAAGCCTGCAAGCACTTTTTGACCCCAAGAACCCGGCGCGGTAATTCGAATTTGACCGCTGAGGGATTGCCGCAGGTCCCGCAAACTCTCGTCGGCGTTGCCCAGTGCCAGCAGCGCCTGACGGGCAAAGTCGAGGTAGGTTTCGCCCGCAGGCGTGAGCGCAATGCGCCGGGTACTGCGTGCAAACAGGGTAGCCTGCACAGCCTGCTCAAGTTGGGCCACGCGCTTGCTGACCACGCTCTTGCTGATATCCAGGTCGGCCGCAGCGGCGCTGACGCCCAAGTGCTCGGCCACCTTGACAAAGGTGACCAGCATGTCGGTGGAAACGCTCGAAGTGCTCATCAGGTGCGCAGACAGAAGCCAGGCCAGGTGCAGGGAAAGAGGTGGATAAAGCGCAAATTCGATTGTCAACCATTTGAGAACAATCGGTTCGCATTTCAGCAGATGCGCGGGCGCGCGTCAAACCTTAGACTGCTTGCAGCCGTGGCGTTTCACGGTAAAACAAAAGGAGACAACATGAAGATATACGCCGACCCCATCACCGTCAATTGCCGCAAAGTGCTGGCTGGCATGGCATTTCTGGATGCGCCCTTTGAGCGTGTGCATGTCGACTATTTCAAGGGCGAGCACAAAGACGCACCGTACCTGGCCATCAACCCCAACGCTTCGGTGCCGTCCCTGCGCGATGGCGACTTTGTGCTGTGGGAATCAAACGCCATATTGCAATACGTTGCGGACAAACTGGGCCGTGAATCGGCCTACCCCAAAGACCTGCAAAAACGGGCCGACATCAACCGCTGGCTGTTGTGGGAGTCTTCCGCCTGGTTTCCAACCTGTTATTCGTTCCTGGTGGAAAACTGCGTTAAACCTCTGCTTGGCGACAAAGCTGACCCGGCCGTGCTGGCAGCCCAGACGCTGCAGTTTCACAAACTGGCGGGTATTCTGGACGCCCGGCTGGCAAAAAACGCCTGGGTCTGCGGCAATGCGCCAACCATTGCCGACATTGCGCTGGCCGCGCCCCTGCACCTGCACCCTTACCAGCAATTGCCAATGGCTGATCACCCGAATCTGAATCGCTGGATGACGCAAGGCGTCGAGATGCTGCCCGCCTGGCAGAACACCTATGTCGGTCCCGGATTCACCCTGACGCGGCCTGCGGCCTGAGGTGACACTGATTCCTGCGGGACCTGTTTGACAACTCTGAAACCTATCCTGTGACAGACCCAGTTGCCCAATCTATGACCACTTCGAATCGCGTTCGCGCCACGCTCAATTACTCGCTGGACAACGGCCTGCCGCCCGACTACTACTTTTACGAGCCGGAAGAGCCGGTGACCCGCAATCCGCCCGGCACCGACCCGCATGAAGTTGACATCCATGACGGCTGGCCACGCATCGACAGCATCTCGCTGGACCGGGAGGGTTTTGCGCTCAAGCCGTTCACGGACGAATTTGACGCGTTCCACGACGACGCGGCCATCCACAGCGGCTTTTACCCGCAGGTGGTGGCGTTCGTAAAGCGGCATACCGGCGCGCGGCGGGTTGAGGTGTTTGACCACACCATCCGAAAACGCCTGCCGCCGGATTTGAAGCAACAGACCGCGGTGCAACGCCCGGCCGTTCTGTTGGTGCACAGTGACTACACGGTCGACTCTGGCCCGCAGCGTGTGCGCGACATTGTGCCCAATGACGCCAGTCAACTGCTGCAGCGCCGCGTCGCTTTTTTTAACGTCTGGAAGCCGCTTTACCGCCGCGTGGAAGAATTGCCGCTAGCCATGTGTGATGCCAGCACCCACGACCCCGCCGACATGCTGCGCATGGATCTGAAATACCGGGAGCGCACCGGCGAAATCTACGTCATGCGTTACTCGCCGGCGCACCGCTGGTTTTACTTTCCGCAGATGGAGCCAACGCAGGCGTTGATGCTCAAGACCTACGATTCCGAAACTGATGGACGTGCCCGCTTCATGGGGCACAGCGCGTTTGAAGACCCCTCTTCCAAGCCCGACGCGCCAAGGCGCGAAAGTATTGAAGTTCGCACAATGGCGTTCTTTTGAGGCGCTGGCAGAGGGCTGCAGGTGTTCCACTCGTCGCCGCGTTACTTGCAAAGACTGCGGCTGCTTTGTCCTCGCAGACGGCTGTAGTCACGAATCGACCGATGCGCTCCAACGGTCGTCCCAGGCCTTTTCCAGACTGCGCCGGTCGCGTTTGGTCGGGCGCCCCTGTTCCTGGCTGGTGGCAGGCTCGGTATTCAGCCGACGCTGCTCTTGGGCCATTTCCCGCAGGCGGATGCTGTCGGATGTTTCTTCGTAGAGCTGCTGCGCGACCGGCGCCGCGCCGCGTTGCTGGCTCAAGCCAAGCACCACAACCGTCCGCGTCACCTGCCCCTGGCGCAAGGAAACCGTGTCACCCGCTTTGACGTCACGCGCGGGTTTGGCCTCCTGATCGTTGACCCGCACGCGTCCTTTGCCTATTTCGTCACTGGCGAGCGAGCGGGTTTTGTAAAACCGCGCCGCCCAGAGCCATTTGTCGATCCGCATGGTGTCCATCAACCGCTCATCCCGGTTTGATCTGCGCCTTTTCAACCACCACCTTCCATCGCGCCTGCTCGCGGGCGATGAAGGCCCCGTATTCGGCAGGTGGACCGCCACCCGCAACAGCGCTTTCGGATTCGAAACGGGCAATAACCTCTGGCGATTTAAGCGCC
>JANNYX010000050.1:0-6208 GCA_031410295.1 Rhodoferax sp. | reverse complement strand
CCGCCACCATCGCCGGCGCACGGTACAGCGCGTTCGTCAGCAGGTAGTCCTTCATCACCACATCGCGCTGCACCCCCAATGCAGACAGCACCAGCGCTGCGGCAAAACCGGTGCGGTCTTTGCCGGCCGTGCAATGGAACACCAGCGGCGTCTCGTCATGCAAAAGATGCTGGAACAACTCGGCGAAACGTTTCGTGTTGTCGGTAACAAAAGCGCGGTAAGTCTGCTGCATCAGGCGCACCGCGTCCGCCTCGGTGATGCCCTGGTTGCGTTCGGCAAAATCCTGCAAGGCCTGCACCACTGTGGGTTCGATACTGAGCGCATGCACGTGTGGGCCGGGTAACACGCAAGGATGCGTCTCGCGTTCGTTTTTGCCGCGCAAATCAAGCACCCGAGTAAGCCCGAGCGCAGACAACTGCGCAACATCGACCTGCGTCAGGTCGCCCAGGTGGTCCGAGCGGTACAACCTGCGCCATTTAAGCGGCCGCCTGCCGGGGTAGCCGCCCAGATCACGGAAGTTGGTGGCGCCTTGCAGCTGAATGGAGCGGTCAGGTGTGGACATAACGTAATTATGCCACCGGCCCAATACCCATACGTGTTGATTACTCCTAAAACAGTAGCTGCGCCACCTGCTGCAAAGCGGTCAATTCGCGGGAACCAGCGCCGGCGCCGGCTGCGCCGTGTCGTGGCTTGCCTGGGGCGGCTTGAAGAATTCGGGCAAACAAGCCTACGATAACCGCCATCATGAATTCCCAAAACGAAGGCCTGGCCACCGTTTTCAGCGGCTTTTACAGCCCGCTCAAAACATCCCCGTTGAGAAGCCGCATTTCCGGCGGTTACCGTACGCCCGAGCCTGAAGCGGTGCGGGCCGTGCTCCCGCTGGCGCGGCAAAGCCCGGCGCAGGCCGCTGCCACACAGGCCCTGGCCCGCAAGCTGGCCTTGAACCTGCGCCAGCAGAAACAGTCCCTTGGCCGTGCCGGCCTGGTGCAGGGGTTGCTGCGCGAATTTGCGCTCTCGTCACAGGAAGGCGTGGCGCTGATGTGCCTGGCGGAGGCGCTTTTGCGCATCCCCGACGCCGCCACGCGTGACGCGCTGATCCGCGACAAGATCGGCCACGGCGACTGGCAGGCGCACATTGGCCAAAGTCCGTCCCTGTTTGTCAACGCCGCCGCCTGGGGCCTGCTGCTCACCGGCAAACTGGTCAGCACGCACAGCGAAACCGGCCTGGGCGCCGCGCTCAAAAGGGTGGCGTCGCGCAGCGGCGAGCCACTCATCCGCAAAGGGGTTGATCTGGCCATGCGCATGATGGGTGAACAGTTTGTCACTGGCGAAACCATCACCCAGGCGCTTTGGAATGCGAAGGCGCGTGAGGCGCAGGGATTCCGTTTTTCCTACGACATGCTGGGTGAAGCGGCGCTTACTGCAGAAGATGCCCAGCATTATTTCGAGGCTTACGAACACGCGATTGAGGCGATTGGCAAAGCGTCCGCCGGCCGCGGCATTTACGACGGCCCCGGCATCTCCATCAAACTCTCGGCGCTGCACCCACGTTACAGCCGCGCCCAGTTGAACCGCGTCATGGCTGAGCTGTACCCGCGCCTCTTGCACCTGGCCGAACTTGCCAGGCGCCACGACATCGGCATCAATATCGACGCCGAAGAGGCCGACCGGCTGGAGCTGTCGCTGGATCTGCTGGAGAGGCTGTGTTTCGCGCCGTCGCTGGCGGGCTGGAACGGCATCGGGTTTGTCATCCAGGCTTACCAGAAGCGTTGCCCGGCGGTGGTGGACTGGCTGGTCGATCTGGGCCAGCGCAGCGCCCACCGCTTGATGATCCGCCTGGTCAAGGGAGCCTATTGGGACAGTGAAATCAAACGCGCGCAAGTCGACGGCCTGGCCGGTTTCCCGGTCTACACGCGCAAGGCGCACACCGACGTCGCCTTCCTCGCCTGCGCGCGCAAGCTGCTGGCAGCGCCCGGGCAAATCTATCCGCAGTTCGCCACCCACAATGCGCACACGCTGGCTGCCGTGCACAGTCTGGCCGGGCAAAACTACTACGCCGGCCAATACGAGTTCCAGTGCCTGCACGGCATGGGCGAGCCTTTGTATGAACAAGTCGTGGGCAGTGCTTCAGATGGAAAACTCGGGCGGCCCTGCCGCATCTACGCGCCCGTGGGCACGCATGAGACCCTGCTGGCCTACCTGGTGCGCCGCCTGCTGGAAAACGGCGCCAACACCTCGTTTGTCAACCGCATGGCGGACGCATCACTCCCACTCGACACATTGATTCAAGACCCGGTGCAGACCATCGAACAAACTGCAATAGCCAAAGGCCCCGAGGTTCTTCCAGGCGGCATAGTGGGTTTGCCACATCCCGCCATTGCCGCGCCTTCTGCCCTCTTCGGCACAGAACGCGCCAACTCCGCCGGCCTGGATTTGAGTGACGAAAACACGCTGGCGGATCTGGCAGCCAGGCTGCGCCTGGATGGCGCCGAAGTCTGGCATGCCGCGCCCACGATCGCCACTGCCACGACCCCCGCCCTCACGACTCCCACGCCCTCAGATCGGCCGGCCCCGCGCCCCGTGGTTAACCCGGCGGATCGACGCGACATCGTCGGCACGGTCATCGACGCCACTGCGGCAGATGTTCAATCAGCCCTGCAGCGCGCCCAGCAGCATGCCCCGTTGTGGGCAGCAACGCCCCCTGCTCAGCGCGCAGCTGCGCTGGAAGCGGCAGCCGGGCAGTTGCAGTCGAGCCTGCCCCGGGTGATCAGCCTGCTGATGCGGGAAGCCGGAAAAACCGCTGCCAACGCCATTTCCGAAGTGCGCGAAGCCATCGATTTCCTGCGTTATTACGCGGCACAGGTGCGCCAGGATTTCGACAATAGCACGCACCGCCCGCTCGGCCTGGTGGTGTGCATCAGCCCGTGGAATTTCCCGCTGGCCATCTTCACCGGCCAGATTGCCGCGGCCCTCGCCGCTGGCAATGTGGTGCTGGCCAAACCCGCTGAACAGACCCCGCTGATCGCCTTTGAAGCCGTACGTTTGATGCACTTGGCGGGCGTGCCGCCAGGCGCCTTGCAGTTGTTGCCCGGCCCCGGTGAAACTGTGGGCGCGGCGCTGGTGGTGTCCCCCCAGGTTCAAGCCGTGGTGTTCACCGGCTCCACCGAAGTCGCCCGGCTGATCCAGCGCGAGCTGGCAAAGCGCTTGAACCCAAACGGCCAGCCGGTGGTGCTGATCGCCGAAACCGGCGGCCAAAACGCCATGCTGGTGGATTCCAGCGCGCTGCTCGAACAGGTGGTTGTTGACGTGCTGGCCTCGGCATTTGACAGCGCCGGCCAGCGCTGCTCGGCACTGCGTGTCCTGTGTGTGCAGGACGACGTGGCCGACCGCCTCGTCACGATGCTCGAAGGCGCGATGCGCGAGCTGCGTGTGGGCAACCCCGGTGAGTTGGCGGTGGACGTCGGCCCGGTCATCGATGACGAGGCGCGCAGCAGCATCTAGCGGAACTTAGAGGCCATGCGCGCAAAAGGGCACCGTGTCGTGCAATCGGGACTGCCCGCTGGCGACATCACGCATGGCCATTTCATCCCGCCCACGCTGATTGAAATCAACCACCTGGCCGAACTGGAGTCCGAAGTCTTCGGTCCGGTCTTGCATGTGCTTCGCTACCCGCGCGCCGCGCTGGATGACGTGCTGGAGCAGATTCACGCCACGGGTTACGGCTTGACACTCGGCCTGCACACCCGCATTGATGAAACCGTGCAACGCGTGCTCGCGCGCGCCCAGGTCGGCAATGTCTATGTCAACCGCAACATGGTCGGCGCCGTGGTGGGCGTGCAGCCATTCGGCGGCGAAGGCCTGTCGGGCACCGGGCCCAAAGCGGGCGGCCCGCTGTATTTGCTGCGTCTGTTGTCGCGCCGCCCTGACACGGCCATTGCGCCCTTGCTGGCATCGCGCTCGCAGGGTTTGCCCGGCCCGACCGGCGAATCCAACACTTACGCATTGCAGGCGCGCCAGGCCGTGTTGTGCCTGGCCGACAACGATGCCGCCCGCCTGGCCCAGCTGGCTGCCGTGCGTTCGGCGGGCAGCCGTGCCGTGTGGCCGGCCGAGGCCGCGCCCCTGCACGCCCGCCTGAGTCCGGTGCAGCAGGAACACGTCGTGCTGGTGGATGACTGGCGCCGCCCCGGCGTGTTTTTTGACGTGGTGCTGCACCAGGGCAGCGCCGGCTCGCTGCAGGCGCTGGCGCAACATTTGGCGAACCGGCCCGGCCCGATCATCGGCATCGTCGGCAACGCCGGTCACGAATCCGCCATTGCGCTGGAGCGCCTGCTGGTTGAGCGTGCCATCAGCGTCAACACCGCTGCGGCCGGGGGCAATGCCAGCCTGATGACCATCGGCTGATGCCGGTGCAAAGGGCGCCGGCATCGCGTCGGCTTCTTATACTTGGACGCTGCAACCCCTCCGCCCGCCCACACGCCAACGTGCTCCCGACCGCATGACAACTTCTGACAACCACCGCGGCATCATCAACATGTCGGTCGGCATGTCGTTTTTCATTGGCAATGATGCGCTGGCCAAGCTGGCCAGTGAATCCCTGCCCGGCCCCCAGGTCATCTTCATTCGTGGCCTGTTTGCCAGCCTGCTGATGATCGTGGTCTGCGTGGCCCTGGGCGCATTCCGGCGCAATGCCCAAACCGCCGAACTGCCCCTACGCCAGTTGCTCAACCCCCGCCTGTTGGCGCGCGCCAGCCTGGACGCCATCGGCACCGTGGTTTACCTCACGGCGCTGTTCCGCATGCCCCTGGGCAACGCCACCGCCATCAATATGGCGACACCGCTGTTCATCACCGTGATGGCGGTGTTTGCCTTCAAGGAACAGGTCGGCCTGGCACGCTGGCTGGCCATCATCGCGGGCTTTGCCGGAGTGCTGCTCATCGTGCAACCCACAGCTGCCGGTTACGCGGACGGCAACAGCGCCTGGGCACTGCTGTGCCTTGGCGGCACCGTGCTGCTGTCAGTGCGCGACCTGATGACCCGGATGATCTCCCGAAGCATCTCATCCTTGCTGGTCACGCTGTCGGCCGTGCTGGCCATCCCCCTGCTGGCCGGGGTGATCGTCGCCGTCCATGGCTGGCAGCCCGTCACGCTGCGGCAACTGGCCCTGCTGGCGGGCGCCGGCGCCCTGCTCAGTTGCGGATTCTTCCTGCTGGTTCGCGCCCTGCGCGCCGGCGAGATGAGTGTGGTCTCGCCCTTCCGCTACACCGGCCTGCTGTACGCCCTGCTGCTGGGGTGGCTGGTGTGGGGCGACGTGCCAAATGCGCTGGCCTTCGCGGGCATCGGCCTGCTGGCGGCGGCTGGCCTGTTTATGCTGACGCATGGGCGCGGCAAGAGCCAGCCTGAGGCGTTGGACGCGGCGAGCGGTTGAATATTCCAAACAATCGTGCCGAATCGCCGTCGTGGAATATAGATAGTTAGCTATTTTTTTTGCAGCAATTCAGGCGGCTGAAGTTTCTGCCACGTCAGCGCCCAAGTCCCCAGCGATCAATTTGAACTGCTCGATCGCGGCTTCCAGGTCGTCCACGATTTCTTGGGCAATCAAGGCGGGCGGTGGCAGGTTGTCGCTGTCGGCCAATGAGTCATCTTTGAGCCAGAAGATGTCCAGGCTGGCTTTGTCTCGCGCGATCAGGTCGGCATAGTCGTAAACGCGCCAACGGCCTTCCGGGTTGTCAGTTGACCACGTCGCCTTGCGGTCGTGCCGATTGGCCGGGTTGTACAGCTTGACGAACTCGTCCAGGTGCTCGCGCCTGAGCGGGTTCGTCTTGAGCGTGAAGTGCTGGTTGGTGCGCAGGTCGTAAATCCACAGCTTTTTGGTCCATGGAGTTTCACTCGCAGGTTTGCGCTCGAAGAACACCACGTTGGCCTTCACGCCCTGCGCGTAGAACAGGCCAGTAGGCAGGCGCAGCAGCGTGTGCACATCACATTCGTGCAGCAGCTTCTTGCGGATGGTTTCGCCCGCACCGCCTTCAAACAACACGTTGTCGGGCAACACCACTGCCGCGCGGCCGTGTTGTTTAAGTAGCGTCTTGATGTGCTGTACAAAATTCAGTTGCTTGTTCGCCGTGGTGGCCCAGAAATCATCGCGTTCGATCACGTCTTTCTCGGTGCTGACCTTGCCTTCAGCCCCAGTGATCATGGTGCTGCTCTTCTT
>JANNYX010000049.1:0-9142 GCA_031410295.1 Rhodoferax sp. | reverse complement strand
CCAAAAAATGCAGTTGCCTAAAAATTGTGTCTCTTTGTTCTTGCTATCAGCTCACGGAGGCGGCCCGGTGCACCGCCATCGCCAGTGCGGGCTTCCTCGGGCCAACCAGAGCCTGAATTTCATGACCGGCCTCCTGCGGGGCGGCGCAATACACGAATTGACGAGTGTGGGGGTTTCATTGCTAGAAGTTCCCTACGAACCAGTCTTTGACCTGGCCAAACGCGGTTTTCATCGAGCCGTTTTTCTGTGCCACCTTGATGCCGCGCATGCGCGCCAGACGCGCCTCTTCGAGCAGGCCCATCACGGTTGCAGCGCGTGACTGGGCCACCATGTCGGCCAGGGAACCGGTGTATTTGGGGATGCCACGGCGCACCGGCTTGAGGAAGATGTCTTCACCCAGCTCCACCATGCCATGCATGACACAGCTGCCACCGGTCAGAACAATGCCGCTTGAAAGCACCTCTTCAAAACCGGAACTGCGGATCACCTGCTGCACCAGGGAGAATATCTCTTCGACACGCGGTTCGATGACACCGGCGAGCGCCTGGCGGCCCAGCATGCGCGGGCCACGGTCGCCCAGGCCAGGCACCTCGACCTGGGTGTCAGGGTCAGCCAGCAACTGCTTGGCGCAGCCGCTTTCGACCTTGATGTCCTCGGCGTCTTTGGTCGGTGTGCGCAAGGCCATGGCGATGTCGCTGGTGATCAAGTCTCCGGCGATGGGGATCACCGCTGTGTGACGGATCGCGCCGTTGGTGAAAATCGCAAGATCGGTCGTCCCTGCGCCAATATCGACCAGCGCCACGCCCAGCTCGCGTTCGTCTTCGGTCAGGACGGACAGGCTGCTGGCCAGGGGGTTGAGCATCAGTTGCTCCACTTCCAGGCCGCAGCGGCGCACACATTTGATGATGTTTTCGGCCGCGCTCTGGGCGCCGGTGACGATGTGCACTTTGGCTTCGAGGCGGATGCCGCTCATGCCGATGGGCTCTTTCACATCCTGCCCGTCAATCACGAACTCCTGCGGCTCCACCAGCAGCAGGCGCTGGTCGGTGGAGATGTTGATGGCCTTGGCGGTTTCAACCACGCGCGCCACGTCTGCCTGCGTGACTTCACGGTCCTTGATGGCCACCATGCCGCTGGAATTGATGCCCCGGATATGGCTGCCGGTGATACCGGTATAGACCCGCTGAATTTTGCAATCGGCCATCAATTCGGCCTCTTTAAGCGCCTGCTGGATGCTTTGAACGGTAGCGTCAATGTTGACGACCACGCCGCGTTTAAGGCCATTGCTTGGGGCCACACCCAGTCCGGCAAGTTTGAGCTCGCCATTGGGCATGACTTCGGCCACCACCACCATCACCTTGGCGGTCCCGATATCCAGACCAACGACCAGATCTTTGTACTCTTTAGCCATGTAATTGATTCCTGCTCATGTCTTGCATGCCGCTATTTTTGGGGAGTGGACAAAACCGTCGTGGTAACGCCACGCAGCCTGAGCGCATAACCGCTTTCGTGGCGCAGGTCGGCAAATTCCAGGGCTCCCGGTTTTCGGCCGTGTTGAGCCGAAACCTGCGTCAGTGTCTGAAGGAATCGCTGCGCACGGGCTCTGACCTCGTCGACATTGCCGCGCCCCAACTGAACGACGGCGCCCGAGTCCAGCCGAGCGACCCAGCCACCACGGCCCGACAGTTCCAGATGTTCCAGTGCCATCTCCAGGCTTTCAAACATCGGCTGCAGTGTTTGGTAGGTCGCCAGCACCAGCTCGGCTTGGCCATCGGGACCCTGCAGGCGCGGCAAATCGCCTGGTTCGACTTCGTCCACATTGGCCTCGAACACTTCGCCAAAACTATTCACGAGGCGCGGCTCAGTCTCGCTGCCCCAGTAAGCCACCGCCTGGTGCTCTTTCAGGTTGACGTGCAGACGATTGGGGAATTCACGCCTGACAACGGCTTTTCGGACCCAGGGAACCGATTCGAACACCTGGCGCGCGCGCGACAAATCCATGGAGAAAAAACCGCCACTGAGCCGTGGCGCCACATTGGCTTTGAGCGTGAGCGCATTGTTGTGGTTGACGTCACCGGACACGACAATGCCTGAAATGGCGAACCATGGCGCCCGCAGTGCCCAGGTAAATGCCGCACCCACCACCAACAATGCAAATACAGCCAGCAAAGCCGCCGAGGTAGCGTTGATCAACCGGACGTCCAGCGGCGCGGGTAAATTTTGGGTCACGCCATTACCGCCTTGCTGTCAAAGGGAGCCTTGTAGTCCAGTGCTGCCAAATCAAGAATACGCAGGCACAGGTCCTCGTAACTCAGACCAGCAGCTTTCGCCGACATCGGCACCAGTGAGTGCGACGTCATGCCCGGCGAGGTGTTCATTTCCAGCAAGAAGGGTTTGCGATCGCTAGCGCGGATCATCAGATCGGCGCGCGCCCACCCCCGGCAGCCCAGCGTCTTGTAAGCGGCCAGGACGACGCGCGAAATTTCTCGCTCTTCACTTTCCGGCAACCCACTGGGGCACTGGTACTGCACGACATCGGTGAAATACTTGTTCTGGTAGTCGTAGGCGCCTTCAGGCGCGCTGATGCGAATCACCGGAAAAGTAGTGGCGCTGGCGGCAACACCCAGGACCGGACAGGTGACTTCTTCACCCTGGATAAATTCTTCACACAAAACCTCAGAATCAAACCCTGCGGCAAGCTGTATCGCGCCCTGCATTTGCGAAGAGGTTGCCACTTTGGTGACACCAATCGACGAGCCTTCTCGCGGGGGCTTGACGATCAGCGGCAGTCCGAGTTCATCCGGCACGGCAACGATCTGTTCGCGCTGCTGCTGGTCGGCGCCCAGCAGGACATAACGCGGCGTCGGCAAACCGGCTTGCTGCCAGACCCGTTTGGTCATGACTTTGTCAATTGAGATGCTGGACGCCATCACACCGGAGCCAGTGTAGGGAATGCCCATCAGTTCGAGCGCGCCTTGCACTGTTCCGTCTTCACCGAAGCGTCCGTGCAAAGCAATGAAGCAGCGTTGGAAACCTTCCTTTTTGAGGTCTGACATATCGCGCTTTGCCGGGTCAAAAGCATGGGCGTCTACGCCCCTGGACTGGAGCGCTTTGAGCACGCCATTGCCCGACATCAACGACACCTCGCGCTCAGCCGAGGCGCCACCCATCAGCACCGCCACTTTTCCAAAGTTTGCACTGATATGACTCATAGGTCCTGTCCAGTTTTCGCATTATGCTCTGTTTTTTGTAGCAATTTAGATAATTTGACGGGCACGGCGCCAATCGATCCTGCGCCCATGCACAAAACGATGTCGCCGGCGCGGGCGTTTTCGATAATGGCCTCGGCCATCTTGCCGACGTCATCGACAAACACGGGCTCGACCTTGCCCGCGACACGCAGGGCTCGGGCCAGTGCACGGCCGTCGGCGGCCACGATGGGCGCCTCGCCAGCGGCATAAACCTCGGACAACAGTACCAGGTCGGCCGCGCCAATGACTTTGACAAAGTCTTCAAAACAATCGCGGGTTCGGGTAAAACGATGGGGCTGGAACGCCAGCACCAAACGGCGCCCGGGGAACGCCCCGCGCGCCGCCTCCAGTGTGGCGGCCATCTCTACGGGGTGATGGCCGTAGTCATCGACCAACCGGAAAACACCGCCGCCCAGGGCCGGCAAGTCACCATAACTCTGGAAGCGGCGGCCCACGCCCTGAAAGTTCGCCAGAGCGCTGGCGACGGCCGCATCTGGAACATTGAGTTCAACAGCTACGGAAATTGCCGCCAAAGCATTTAACACGTTGTGGCGCCCCGGCAGGTTCAGCACGATCTGCATGTCCGGGAAGGACACACCATTGCGCCTCAACACCGTAAAGTGCATCTTCCCGTCGACCGCTCGCAGGTTTATTGCACGCACTTGCGCGGTTTCGTCAAAACCGTAAGTCGTGATCGGGCAGGTCACCATGGGCACGATGTCACGAACCACGGCGTCGTCCACGCACAGAATGGCCGTGCCGTAAAACGGCATACGGTGTAGAAAATCTACAAATGCCTGCTTGAGACGCTCAAAGTCATGGCCGTAGGTCTCCATGTGATCGGCGTCGATGTTGGTCACAACGGCCATCACCGGCAAAAGATGAAGGAACGACGCGTCAGACTCATCTGCTTCGACCACGATGTAATCACCTTTGCCCAAACGCGCATTGGCACCAGCGCTGGCGAGTCTTCCGCCAATCACAAAAGTTGGATCCAGTCCGGCCTCCACCAGCACACTGGCGACCAAGCTGGTGGTGGTGGTTTTGCCGTGTGTACCGGCGATCGCCACCCCTTGTTTGAGACGCATCAACTCTGCCAGCATCAAGGCGCGCGGAACGATCGGAATGTGGTGCTCACGGGCAGCCAGAACCTCCACGTTGTCACTCTTCACAGCGGTCGAAGTCACCACAGCGTCGGCGCCTTTCACGTTCTGCGCAGCGTGGCCAACAAAGGTCTGGATACCAAGGCCGCCGAGACGCCGCAGGGTGGCGCTGTCGCCTTGGTCCGAGCCGGAAATGGTGTACCCCAGCGTGTGCAACACCTCGGCAATGGCCGACATGCCAGAGCCGCCCAGACCAACGAAATGAATGTGTCTGACAGCGTGTTTCATGTTGCCTCCCGCATTGACACCCACGATTCACACGCCGCCACGATGTTTTCCGTAGCACCGGTCTTCGCCATTTTTTTGGCGGCAATCGCCGCTGCCATCAGTGTTGGACGGTCAAGCTTTGTCAACATGCCGGCAAGACGCTCAGGTGTCAAGTCGGCTTGTTTCACAAGCCAGCCGCCACTTTGATCGGCCAGAAAAGTTGCATTGGTGGTTTGATGGTCATCTACTGCCGAGGGATACGGCACAAACACGGCTGCTGCGCCGACCGCAGCTAACTCAGTCACGGTGCTGGCGCCGGAGCGACAGATGATCAGATCGGCGTGTGCCATGGCCTGCGCCGTGTTGTCAATGAAGGGGGTAAGTTCGGCCGTTACGCCCGCGGTCAAATAATTGGCGCGGAGTTGATCAAGCTGGTTTTTTCCGCTTTGGTGGATCACCTGGGGACGGACTGCAAGTGGCATTTGCGCCAACGCCATCGGCACCACCTCGTTCAGGGCTGCGGCGCCAAGACTGCCGCCCAGCACCAGGATGCGCAAGGGACCGTGGCGGGTGGCGAAACGCGTTGCCGGATCCTGTTGCCGCAAGAATTCAGGCCGCAGCGGATTTCCTATCCAACGCGCCTTTTTGAGCACGTCTGGAAATGCCGTGTAAACCGTTTGCGCGAAACGCGCGAGTTGCCGGTTGGCCATTCCCGCTACCGAGTTTTGCTCATGCAGAAACAGGGCCTTGCGCATCAACACCGCGGCCAGACCCGCAGGGGCCGTGACGTACCCGCCAAAACCAAGCACCACGTCTGGTTTGACCCGGCGCAGGATGCGCCAGCACTGCCAGCAGGCGCGCCCCAGGCGCAGGGGCAGGCCCGCCAGCGCCACCGAGCCCTTGCCGCGAACGCCCGAGAAATCGACCGGTTCAAAATTGAAACCTTTGGGCGGCACCAGCTGGCTTTCCATGCTGGGCGCCAGGCCTGTGCCGCGTGTTCCCAGCCAGAACACGCGCCAGCCCGCGTCACGCAATGCTGCCGCCACCGCTAGCCCGGGGAAGATGTGTCCACCCGTGCCGCCAGCGACGACGAGGGCCGTCTTGATCACTTGCGCCCCCTTTGCATCATGACTCGGCTCTCATGGTCAATGCGCAAAACCACGGCGATTGCAATGACGTTGACAAGAATGGCCGAACCGCCAAAACTCATCAACGGCAATGTCAGCCCTTTAGTGGGCAATGCACCCAAGTTCACGCCCATATTGATGAAGGCCTGAAATCCCATCCAGATGCCGACACCCTGGGCTACCAGTCCGGCAAAAACGCGGTCCAGCGCGATGGCTTGGCGGCCGATGTGCATCATGCGGCGCGTCATCCAGAAAAACAGGGCGATTACTGTGATCACACCCACCAGGCCGAACTCTTCACCAATCACGGCGAGCAGAAAATCGGTGTGGGCTTCGGGCAGCCAATGCAGTTTCTCAACGCTGCCACCCAAACCAACGCCGAAAATTTCACCGCGCCCGATCGCAATCAAGGAATGGGTGAGCTGGTAGCCTTTGCCCAGGGCGTGTTCTTCAGCCCAGGGGTTCAGGTAGGCAAAAATGCGCTCGCGCCGGAATTCACTCAGCGCAATCATCAAGCCAAAGGCCACCAGAAGAATTGCCGCGATGAGGAAGAACATGCGGGCGTTCACGCCTCCGAGAAACAGGATGCCCATGGCAATCACGGCAATCACCATAAAGGCGCCCATATCTGGCTCGGCCAGCAACAGCAGGCCGACAACCGCCACCGCCACCGCCATTGGCGCCACCGCCTGGAAGAAGCGCTCTTTCACATCCATCTTTCGCACCATGTAGTCCGACGCATAAAGCAACACGGCGAACTTGGCCAACTCGGACGGCTGGAAGCCGGTAATGCCCAGAGGTATCCAGCGCTTGGCGCCGTTGACGCCTTTGCCGACGTGCGGGACCAGTACGACAATCAGTAGCACCAAGGAAACGACGAATAGCCAGGGTGCCGCCTTTTCCCAGGTCTCGATGGGAATCTGAAAGGCGATCAATGCGGCGACAAACGCTACGGCGACTGACAACACGTGGCGCAGCAGGAAATGCGTGTGGGTGTAGCGCGAAAACTTCGGGTTCTCCGGCATGGCAATGGACGCTGAATACACCATCACCAGCCCCCAGGCCAGCAACGCCACCGTCACCCAGATCAGCGCCTGGTCCAGCCCCAGGGTGCGACTCGGCATTTGTCCCGCAATCGGCAAGCGCCGGGCCAGCGCGCTCATGACCGCCCCTCCATGACCAGACCGGCTGAACGGGCCAAAGCCTTCACGGCGTCACAAAACACGGCGGCGCGGTGGCCGTAGTTTTCGAACATGTCGAAACTGGCGCAGGCGGGGGACATCAGCACCGCGTCGCCAGCCCGTGCCGCACGATTGGCCAAGTCCACCGCTTGCGCCATCGAAGCAGCATCCAGCATGGGAACACCCGCTGACGCCAGCGCGGTGCGCAACTGTGGCGCGTCGCGCCCAATCAAAACCACAGTGCGGGCATATCTGCCCACGGGCGCAGCCAGCGCCGTAAAGTCCTGGCCCTTGCCTTCGCCACCCAAGATCACCACCAGCTTGCGCTCGGCGCCCAGTCCATTCAGCGCGGCAATCGTGGCCCCAACATTGGTGCCTTTGCTGTCATCAAAAAATTCAACCTCATTGACAGTGCCCACAGATTCGACTCGGTGCGGCTCCCCCTGGTAGTCACGCAGCCCGTACAGGAGCGGCGCCAGAACACAGCCCGCTGCCGCGGCCAGAGCCAGCGCCGTCAATGCATTGACGGCGTTATGGCGGCCACGAATGCGCAAAGCATCAGCGGGCATCAGGCGCTGAATATAGAGATCCTCTGGCGCCTCATTTCTTTTGCGCCGTGCCCCGTCGGCTTCCTGCGCGCGCACCAGCCAGGCCATGCCGTTGACGTCTTCAATGCCAAAGTCTCCCGGGCGGGTCGGCATACCCGCGCCAAAGGTGACGTAGTCCCGGGCCTGTGGGCGCTCCTTGTTTTTGCGCTCTTTGCCGCTGGTCGGCGATGGCGTTGAGGGCAACATCGCCATCACGGCGGCGTCGTCCCGATTCAATACCATCAGGCCAGTGGCGCCAAACACCTTGGCCTTGGCAGCCGTGTAGGCCTGCAACGTGCCGTGCCAGTCGAGGTGGTCTTGCGTGATGTTCAATACTGTGGCGACGGTCGGCTCAAACCCATCAACCGGATGCAGCTGGAAACTGGAAAGCTCGATCACCCATACATCCGGCAACGTGTTGTTGTCCATTCGCTCAGACAAGGTGTCAAGCAGACTTGGCCCGATGTTGCCCGCCACTGCCACCGACTTGCCCGCGCGTTCGATCAACTGACCGGTGAGTGACGTCACCGTCGTTTTGCCATTGGTGCCGGTTACAGCGATCACCTGCGGCGCGTAGCCGTGGGCGGACTTCAACACGGTCAACGCCGAATTAAACAAAGACAATTCACCCTTGGCCGACGAGTTATTTGAATTGTTTGCTATTAATAGCATAGCATACGATGACGGCGTAAGACCTGGGCTGACAAAGACGTGCGCGAAATCTCTTGCCGCAATCAAGCGCTCATCCAGCGGGCCAAACAAAAAAACCGCAGCGGGGACCAGCGCATTTAATGCGGCAAGATTGGGCGGATGCTCGCGTGTGTCAGCCACCGTGACCCGCGCCCCTTGGCGCGCACACCAGCGGGCCATGGCCAGACCCGATGCTCCCAGGCCGAGCACCAGAACTTCCTGATCTTTCAGCAAAATCACCGTGCTTTGCACTTCGCTTACCTCAGCTTCAAGGTCGACAGACCGACCAGGCACAGAAGCATGGTGATGATCCAGAAACGCACCACTACCTGCGTTTCTTTCCAGCCGGTTTTTTCAAAGTGATGGTGCAAGGGCGCCATTTTCAGAATGCGCCGGCCTTCGCCGTATTTGCGTTTGGTGTATTTGAACCAGGCCACCTGCAGCATCACGGACAGCGCTTCGACGACAAAAATGCCGCCCATGATGGCCAGCACTATTTCTTGCCGCACGATGACGGCAATCGTGCCCAGCGCACCACCCAGGGCAAGGGCGCCAACGTCACCCATGAAAACTTGCGCCGGGTGCGTGTTGAACCACAAAAATGCCAAACCAGCGCCTGCCATCGCCGCACAAAAAATCAGCAATTCGCCAGAGCCCGGTATGTGCGGGAAAAACAGGTATTTGGAGTACACCGAGCTGCCCGTCACGTAAGCGAACACGCCCAGGGCCGAGCCCACCATCACCACCGGCATGATGGCCAAACCGTCCAAACCATCTGTCAGGTTGACGGCATTGCTGGAGCCGACGATCACCAGGTAGGTGAGGATCACAAAACCCAGGACACCCAGCGGGTAGCTGATTTCCTTGAAGAAGGGCAGCATCAGGCCGGCCTTGGGCGGCAAATTCAAGTCGAACCCGGACTGCACCCACTTGAGA
>JANNYX010000048.1:0-1892 GCA_031410295.1 Rhodoferax sp. | reverse complement strand
TGCACTGGAAAGCCGGAAAAATAAAATGCGAAGTGGCTTTGGCCAAGGGCAAAGGTGAACACGACAAACGCGACACCATCAAGGACCGCGAAGGCAAACGCGAGGTCGAGCGGGCCATGAAAGACCGCAACCGCTGACAAGATAGACGCTATACTATATATAGCAAACTATCTATATTATTTGTCGGCCTTAGGTCGATTTTCTTATGAGGATTGAAAACATGCCGCCCACAGGCCTGCTTTGGCATGCACGCGCCTCAGGCCATGAATCCCAGATTCGTCAACGAGTAATTGCCCAGATTAGGCAACACCGTGGGCAGCTCGGAGTTGCTGACACCAAACCAGCTGCCCAGGGTGGCGGCTAATTGGTCAACGGCGATGTCGGGCAGGAGACGGCCCTGTCCGACGTCGTTGGGGCCGTTGTTGGCGATCACCGGCGCCGCGCCCACAAAGGATTTGCCTTTGACGGCGCCGCCCATAACAAAATGCATGCTGCCCCAGCCGTGGTCCGAGCCGTCGCCGTCGCTGGTCAGGGTGCGGCCAAAATCAGAGGCGGTAAAGGTGGTGACTTCGTTGGCGACGCCCAGTTCGACCGTGGCCGCATGGAATGCCGCCAGCGCCGGGCCGACTTGCGCCAACAGGCCGGGATGGGCGTCGATCAGGCCATCGTGCGTGTCGAATCCGCCCATCGAGACAAAAAACACCTGGCGCTTGGCGCCCGTGCTGGCCCGCGCCTTGATCATTCGGGCCACCATGCCCAGTTGCGCTGCCAAGCCGTTGTTGGCGGGAAATACCGTGGCAATGGGGCTGATGCCGGCCAGTGCGGATGTCAGTTGCACGTCGGCGTTGATGGACCTGGCCATGATGCGGGCGTGCTCGGCCTCGTACAGGTGGGTGCGCGGCGCGGTGACCAGGGCGCGCAGGGCGTCCGAGCAGGCGCGCGAACCAAAGAGCGGGTTTTTCAGCCCGGTCAGGGGGACTGATCCGTTGGACGTCACCTGGTATTGAATCGCCGAATCGCCGGCAAGGTAGACCGCATTGCCCGTGACGTTGACACAAGTGAAGGTGGCATTGCCATTGCTTGCGGCAAACAGGTCGCCCATGCGCCCGCCCCAGCCCGTGGTGGCGCCCTCGGCAAGAGACGATTGCCAGACCGATTGCTGGTCGTTGTGGGAAAACAGTTTGGGCGGCAGTCGAACCGATTTGTTGACATAGGCGGTCTTGCTGGTGGGTTCGATCAGCGTGCCGACGTTCAACAGGACAGCCATCTGCTGGGCATCGAAAATTGGCAGCAAGGGCGCCAGCGCGGGCGCCAAGGCGTATTCCCGTGCGCCGGCCAGTGCGGTGAGCGGGTTCAACACGGTGCCGGCCAACGCCGCGCGCGCGGTGGCGATCACCGGCCGCTGCGCGCTGTACAACGCGTGGCTCGGCGCGTCGTAGGGCGCCAGCGTGTTGGCGTAATCGTTGCCGCCGTAGAGGAAGACACACACCAGTGCCTTGTAGCCGGTGGCATTGGCGGCAGCGGCCTCGCCCAGCGCGGCCAGATTCAGCGCCCAGGGCGCGGCCACACCGGCGATCGACAGGGCGCTGGCACGTTTGAGGAATTCGCGACGGGAGGCATTTGAGCTTGGGTTCATGGCGCGGCTCATTTCTGGGTGATGTATTCGGGTGCGGCCATGACCAGTGTCAACGCGGCATGCAGGCGGTTGAGCTGACCGGCGGGTGTTGTCACCACCACCGTGTCGAGCGCGGTTTTGAGCAAGGCCAGTGTTGCATCGGAGATCTGTCCGGCTGCCAGCAGCACATTGAGTTCGGCCAGCAACGCCGCGGAGTTGGCAACCAGAAGGAGCAACGCGCTGTAGTCCCGTGTGATGCCCGATGCCACCCCCAGGC
>JANNYX010000047.1:0-5139 GCA_031410295.1 Rhodoferax sp. | reverse complement strand
CTACTAACTTAATAGCAAACTATTGATATTATTCGACGGCCTTAGGCCACTTTTTTCTTAAGGTTTTAAAAAGAACTGCCTCAAGCCAGTTTGCGGCGCATGCGGATCTCTTCAACTTTTGCGGAGCCCATCGGCACGGTCTTGGCGGTGTTCATTTCACGTTTGAAGCCGGCCAGGTCGTAAAACCGCAGCGCGCGTTCGTTCTTCAACAGCACCCACAAAGTGACATCAGTGCAGCCCTCTTCAACCAGGCCGTCGCGCGCGGCGTCCCATAACGCCAGGCCGACACCCTGGTCCCAATAGTCCGGCGCGGCGTACATGGCCCAGATTTCGCCGGTGGTGGCTTTGCTTTTGGCGTCACGCGAGCGGTCGAAACCGACAAAACCGACGATGGCGTTGGCGTCCATGGCCACCCAAACCTGCGGCTCGCTGAATTTGATGGCGTCAAGCCACAGGGCTTGGCGTTTGGCAACAGTAAAACTCTTCAGATGGTCATCCGGGACGATGCCGCCGTAAGCCGCAGCCCAGGCTTCGACATGGATTTCAGCGATGGTTTTGGCGTCGCTCAACTTGGCGGGGCGAACCTGGATATCGGTGTTGCTGGACATCTGGAAATAGGGTTGGTAGGGTTGAAAAGGAAGCCTGGTCAGGGCGGTTCACATCAGCGCCACGGCGCAGCGGCTCACTGCCCATGCGCCAGCCGGCTGATCAGTGTGACCAGGCCAATGCCGACACCCAGCCAGATGATTTGCGCCGCGGTCTCTTTGGCGCTGAGGCGTTTTTGCAATTGCGGAATCAAATCCGCCAGCGCGACGTAAATAAAGCTGCTGGAGGCGATCACCAGGAAATACGGCAGGTAGTCGCGCAGCTGCTCCACCAGCCAATACCCCACCAGGCCACCAATGGCGGTGACGGCGCCGGCCAGCGAAACCTTGACGACGGCGATGCGTTTGTCGCTGGCGCCACCGCTGGCACCTGCGCCCACGCCCACGCCTGAGCGCAGCACCATCAGGTCGCCCATGTGGTGCGGCACCTCGTGCACCAGCACGGCCAGCGCGGCCAGCAGACCCAGGCGCATGTCGGCCATGAAGGCCGAAGCGATCAGGATGCCGTCGCCAAAACAGTGCACGCTGTCGCCGGTGAGCACGGCCCAGGTGCCAGTGGTTCGCCCATCGCTGTGATCGCCTGGGTTGGCCGGATTGCCGTGCAAGTAGGGATGAGGCAGGCCATGTTGGTGAGGGTGGTCATCTGCCTCAGCATGCGCGCGGGCAGGTCCGGAACTGTGATTGTGGTCGTGCCCGTGATGGTGTTCATGCCCGTGGTGCCACAACTCGGCCTTGTCGAGCAAGAAGAAAAACACCAGGCCGATCAAGAGCGTCATGAACAAGTCCTGCGAGCCGGCCTGGCTTTCAAACGCCTCGGGCAACAAATGCATGAAGGCCGTGGCCAGGAGCGCGCCCGCGGCCAGGCTGAGCATGTGTTGCGTTGAGCGGGCCAATACGCCGAAGCTCAGAGCAGCGGCCAGCCACACGCTGCCAATGCCGGCGGCCAGCGTGCCCAACAGGATTGCTATTAATATCATAGCGGACTATGCTTATTATTCGACGGCCTCAAGGCCAAAATCTTTACAAAAATAAAAAAAACCGCCCCAAGAGGCGGTTTCGGCGGGTTTCAAGGCAGCGCAGACTCAAGTGGCGCAATTATTCCACGCGGCGAATTGAGGGTTCACGCAACACCATTGGCCTTGAACCATTCAAGGCAGCGCTTGAAGCCATCCTCTGCCGCCTCCTTGCGGAAACTCGGCCGGTAGTCGGCGTGAAAGGCGTGCGGTGCGTCCGGGTACACGACGAACTGCGCGGCTTTGGAAGCCGCATTGCCACCGGCCAGCGCGGCTTTCATTTTGTCGACCGTGTCCAGCGGAATGCCGCCGTCTTTTTCGCCGTACAGGCCAAGCACCGGCGCGCGCATGGTGGCGGCCAGATCGATCGGGTTTTTCGGCATCAGCTCGCTGGGTGTGCCGACCAGCCGGCCATACCAGGCCACACCGGCCTTCACCGGGCCTTGTGCGGCGTACAACCAGGTGATGCGCCCGCCCCAGCAGAACCCGGTCACGGCCACCTTGGAGGCATCCCCACCATTGGCGCCAGCCCATTTCACCGCACCGTCAAGGTCGGCCATGACTTGCGCATCGGGCACTTTGTTGACCACTTCGGTGATCAGTTTGGCGATCTCGCCATATTTGGCCGGGTCGCCCTGGCGCGCGTACAACTCACTGGCAATGGTCAGGTAACCGGCCTTGGCAAAACGCCGGCAGGTGTCGGCGATGTACTCGTGCACGCCAAAAACCTCCTGCACCACCAGCACCACCGGGCAGTTGGTTTTGCCCTCGGGCATGGCGTAATAGGCGGGCACCTTGAAGCCATTCACTTCGTAGGTGATCTCACCGGTTTTCAGCCCGTCGCTGGAGGTCTTGATGGCAGTTTGCGCCATGATCGGCATGGCGGTGGCAGCGTACCCGACACCCAGTGCCACTTTAAGCGCTGTGCGCCGCGACGCGCCGTCCACCGTGCTTTGGCCAGGCAGCAAAGCGTTAAATTCAAGGGTTTGATCCTGAGTCAGCATGTAAAGCTCCAAAAATTGATGTTCAGCGGAATCGCCAAATCTTTGAGTAAGGCTCAGGCGCCAAGTTCATGCCCTGGCGCTGGATCAGCAGAGGAAAAACCCGAAGCGTCCGTGCGATTGACTTCACGCGTTTGTCAATGCGCCTTGTCCCAGTTCGGCCCCACACCCACTTCGGCCAAGAGCGGCACCTTGAGCGCAGCCACACCGGCCATCAGGCGCGGAATTTCAGATTTAACCCAGTCCACCTCGGCTTGCGGCACCTCAAACACCAGTTCATCGTGCACCTGCATGATCATTTTTGTCGCGCGTTTTTCGGCATCCAGCACGTTTTGCACTTTCACCATGGCAAGTTTGATCAGGTCCGCCGCCGTGCCCTGCATCGGCGCGTTGATGGCCTGGCGCTCGGCGCCGGCGCGGCGCGGGCCATTGGGTGAATTGATTTCAGCCAGGTACAGGCGGCGGCCCATCACGGTCTCGACATAACCTTTGTTTTTCGCCGACAGGCGGGTCTCGTCCATGTATTTTTTAACGCCGGGGTAACGTTGAAAGTAGCGCTCGACAAAGTTTTTCGCCGCGCTGTTGTCGATGCCCAGCGAGCGCGCCAGGCCATAGGCGCTCATGCCGTAAATCAGGCCAAAGTTGATGGTCTTGGCATAACGCCGCTGCTCACTGCTCACTTGATCCACCGCCACGCCGAACACTTCAGAGGCGGTGGCGCGGTGCACGTCCAGCCCGGCGTTGAAGGCTTTCAGCAGTGATTCGTCGCCACTGATGTGCGCCATGATGCGCAGTTCGATCTGGCTGTAATCGGCACTGGCAATCACACTGCCCGGAGCCGCCACAAACGCCTCGCGCACGCGCCGGCCCTCGACCGTGCGGATGGGGATGTTTTGCAGGTTGGGGTCGTTGCTGGACAGCCGCCCGGTCACCGCCACGGCTTGCGCGTAATGCGTGTGCACCCGGCCCGTGCGCGGGTGCGCCAGTTGCGCCAGTTTGTCGGTGTAAGTGCCCTTCAATTTGGCCAGACCACGGTGTTCCAGGATTTTGGCCGGCAGGGGAAAATCTTCGGCGAGTTTTTCCAGCACCTCTTCGTCGGTGCTGGGCGCCCCGGTGGCGGTTTTCTTCACCACGGGAAGCCCAAGTTTGGTGAAGAAAATGTCGCCGATCTGTTTGGGTGAACTCAGGTTGAAGGGCTGCCCGGCCAGTTCGTGGGCCTGGGCTTCGAGCACCAGCATGCGCTGGCCCAGCTCATGGCTTTGCGCGGCCAGCATCGGCGCGTCAATCAACACGCCGTTGCGTTCAACTCGGTACAGCGCCTCGCTGCTGGCGATTTCCAGCTCGTACACGGCCAGCAGCTTCGGGTTGGCCTGCAACTGCGGCCACAACGCCAGGTGCACATCCAGCGTTTGGTCCGAGTCTTCGCAGGAATATTCAGCGGCCTTTGCAATCTCGACCTGGTTGAACTTGATCTGGTGCGCGCCCTTGCCGCACAGGTCTTCGTAACTGATGCCACTGCGCCCCACATGCCGCTCGGCCAGGCTCGAGAGCCCATGCGGTTTGTGCACTTCGAGCACGTAACTTTGCAGCATGGTGTCCTGGGCGTAACCCTGCACCTCGATGCCGTGGTTGGCAAAGACATGGCGGTCGTACTTGACGTGTTGGCCAAGTTTCTTTTTGTTGCCGTTCTCAAGCCATGGCTTAAGCCTGGCCAGCACTTCGTCGCGAGGCAATTGTTCGGGTGCACCCGGGTAGTCGTGCGTGAGCGGAACGTAGGCGGCTTCGCCCGGGTTCACACTGAAACTGATGCCGACAATTTCAGCCACCATTTCATCGAGCGACGTGGTTTCGGTGTCCACGGCAACCAAATCTGCCGCTTCAACTTTGGCAAGCCAGGTGTTGAAACTCTCCCAGCTGAGCAAGGTGTCGTATTGGCGGGTTGTCGCGCTGGAGCGTGTCAGGACCGGCGCCACGTTGAGCGCAGCGTCGCCAAACAAATCGCCCGACGCGTTCGACGACATGGCGGCCGCGGTCGGTGAAGGTGCCGAGTCGTTCGGAGCGCTTGCCGCTGTGCTGGCGGATTTGGCCAGCCCCTTGAAACCGAAACGCTGATAAAACTCGGTCAAACTCTCCAGGTTTTCGGGCGGGCAGATCACCGAATCCATCGCCGGCAAACTTGGCAGGTGGGTTTGCAGGTCGCAGTCGGTCTTGATGGTGACCAGGCTGCGGCCCGTGGGCAACCAGTCGAGTGCTTTGCGCAGGTTCTCGCCCACCACGCCCTTGATGGCGCCCGCGTTGGCCACGATGGCTTCGAGCGATCCATATTCCTGCAACCACTTGGCCGCCGTGACCGGGCCGACTTTGTCGACGCCGGGCACGTTGTCCACCGTGTCGCCCACGAGGGTCTGGTAGTCCACCATCAGGGCCGGCGGCACGCCAAATTCTTCCGTCACACCAGCGATGTCACGCTTCTTGCCATTCATGGTGTCGATGATGGTGACGCGCTCATTGACCAGTTGG
>JANNYX010000046.1:0-3339 GCA_031410295.1 Rhodoferax sp. | reverse complement strand
CTCTGTCGGCAGGTGATCGCACCCGTCCATTACGGCCAGACGCGCGCCGGGGATCGTGCGGGCGAGGCGCTCGCCGGAGGCTAGCGGCACAACCTGATCGTCACGGCACCACAGCACCAGCGTCGGCTTGGCGATGCTCGGATAGCGGGCGATGATGCGGTCGAGATCTGGCGGCACGATCTGCAACGCGGTTTCGATCAGCGCATGCGGTCCGCCGGGGTCGGAGAGCGGGTCGGCGTACACCGAGATGTCCTTGTCCGAGAATCCGTCAAAGCCGAACTTTTCCATCATCAGCGCCACGGTCGTCGTTAATTCCGGTGGCAGCAGCAGTAGCGCGACGTAGGGGATCACAGGCTTTCGCAGGAAGCGAACGCCGGCGGAGAAATTGGCAGAAAGGATTCGGGACGCCGATATCGCGCTTACGAACAAGGTGCCCCAGGCTACCGGTGCCACTGATCGCTTGCTGCATGTAGTTGACGTAACCCGCCACCGAGGTTTCGCTGGTGATCTGCAGCTCGGGCACGGTGCGGCCGCCCAGAGCGCTGGCGGAGGGGACGTAACCCGGGCGAAAGAAGTTGAACACCGAGGGCGCGTTCATCGGGCTTTGTCCCAGGCGCGTTGCCGGGTCGGTGGTGTCGCCCACCCGCCACAGGCCATCGGACGAGTCGACTTTGGCCAGCCTGGCCCACTGGATGAAACGCAGCAAGGGCTCGCGCAGCTTGCCGAACGCGGGGTCGGTCAGGGTGGTGGTCGAACGCGCTTCACTGTCCAGCAAAATTGCTTTGAGAACCGCTTTGAGGTCGCCCTTGACGCCTGCGCCATTGTTGTTGAAGGCAGCGGCGACCCGTGCCACATAGGCCGGGCTGGGGTTGCTGGTGACCAGGCGCTGAATCAACTGCCGGCCAACGAAGGGGCCGATATTGGGGTGCGCCATCAAGGCATCCAGCGCCAGCTTGAGGCTTTGCACCCCGTCCGTTCCGGGGGGAATGACGGTGGTCAAGAAACGTTTTTCTCCCTGCTCATGCCGCGCGGCAATTTGCACCATCGGGCTTTGAACCCGCTCCGGCGAATCGCCAGCAAGCTTGGAGGCGTCCAGGTCCCAGCCGGTAAAAACACGCGCCATCTGGCTCACATCTTCCTGGACATAAGTCTCGACGACCTTGCCGCCCACCAGGCGTGGCGTGCCGTCCAGATTGAGTTCAAGCAAGCCGATGGTAAAAAGCTGCATCAACTCGCGGGCGTAGTTTTCATCAGGAAGACTGCCGACCGCAGGCACTGCCTTTCGGTTGCCGCGGTAGGTCAGGAAGGACCCCATGGCGGTGCTGGTGGAAACCTCTTGCAGGAGCGTGCGGTAGTTGCCAAAGGCGTTGGCTTCCAGAATGTCCATGAAGACGGCAGCAGGAAAACTTCTGAACGACAGCCCGGCAATGCCCGTGACGCCGACCACGACGATTTCGGACAAGGCCAATGTCATGCGCTGGCGCAGCAGGTCCGGATGGCCGAGTAAATGGTTCCACAAGGCATTGCTGATGCCGTTGCGGGTGTTTTTGTGTTCAACCGCGTTAAACCCGTTGGCGTAAAGGTACTCCAGGCGGCTTTGCCCGCGCGGCATGGCCATTTGTTGATCGAGCCAGGTGGCGTAGCCACTGCTGCGCACCTGATCGATCGCGGTCACGTCTGCGCCAAAAGCGGCTTGACTGAGGAGTCGTGCGGCCTGCTCGCGGGAGACGGCGCTGGGCGGCGGGTTGGGCGGCGGCGCTGAGTCGCCGCCGCCGCCACAGGCGACAAGTGTCGCACTGGATGCGGCGCCAAGCACTGGCGCAGCGGGGACTCGGGAATCGTTCAAGGCATCGAAATGCCGAGATACCGTTGGATAGTGTGGCGCAACTATCAAGCTGGTTGTCGGATGCACGGTCACCTCGCGTTCGTTTTTTTAATCCTGTTAAAGCTAACGCGCAAAGGCTGATTTGGTTGTCAGGGGAAAACGAGTGGTGGCAACGTTTTGTAAGCAGCCCCTGCTTTATGGGCGCGTGCGCCAGGCGATGAGTTCATTTGCAACCAGCGCGCCAATGACCAATAAACCCCCCATCATGACGGTTGCGCTTGGCGCTTCGTTGGCGCCCAGCCAGGCCAACAGGATGCCGAAGGGAACCTCCAGCAATGCCAGCAGCGAGACCTCAGGCGCTTTCAGGATTCGCGCACAAATGACCGAGAGCACGCAGGGAACAGCAAGTTGCCCCAAACCCAAACCCGCAAGCAGCGCTATGTCATGCATTGTTGCCTGCAGCGGCAGGGCCAGGGGCAAGGTGATCAGGCAAGAAAGGAAAGCGCCGACCAGCACGGCGGTAACCAAATCAACGTCATGGCCTTCGGCATGGGCGTGCTGGGTCAGGGTCCAGTTGGCGGCGCCGGCAAAGGGCACGGCCAGAGCCACCACGGTGCCAATCCACTGGACGCCACTCACTTGCGATCCGAACATCCAGGCGATACCCAAGCCCGCTACAAAAATGGCAAGCCAGGTGCGAAGCGGCAACTTGTGGCCAATGAAAACCCGCGCAAACAGGGCTGTCACCAGCGGACCAATCGCCAGGGTGACCAGGACATTGGCGACGCTGGTCAGGGTCAGCGCGATCATGTAGAAGGTGAACATGGCACACCAGCACAGCCCGGAGAACCAGAACATGCGGTCGCCGCCGTAAATGTTGGTGAAGACCGTGCGCCCCTTGAAATACGGCAGGATCACCAGCAATGACAGGAGCGTAAAGAAGCTGCGCCAGAACGTCACTTCAAAACTTCGGGCGGCCTCCAGGTGGCGCGTGACGACACCACCGGTAGACCACAAAAACGCCACCAGCGCCATCACCAGCACGGCCCGGTTGTGGGTGAAACTTGAGCGCATCAGGACAGTTGTGGTCTGCCCTTGAGCAGAGCTTCTGGCCAGGATTTTGCCCTGCCGGGGCTTAGACAATGCCGCGGCCGGCCTTCTTGCGTTCGCTCTCGCTCAGGTGGCGTTTGCGCAACCGGATCGACTTAGGTGTGATTTCGACCAGTTCGTCGTCCTCGATGAATTCCACGCCGTACTCCAGCGTGCATTCGATCGGCGGCGTGATCTTGATCGCGTCTTCCTTGCCGCTGACGCGGAAGTTGGTCAGCTGCTTGGTGCGGGTGGCGTTGACCACCAGGTCGTTCTCGCGGCTGTGGATGCCGACGATCATGCCTTCGTACACCGGGTCGTTGGCGCGCACGAACATGCGGCCGCGGTCGTCGAGCTTGCCCAGCGCGTAGGTGAAGATCTCGCCGTCGTCCATCGAGATCAGCACGCCGTTCTTGCGGCTGCCG
>JANNYX010000045.1:0-4539 GCA_031410295.1 Rhodoferax sp. | reverse complement strand
TGCCCGCGGGGGAGTGGCAGCCTGCATCACCAGGTCGCTTCGGGGTGCGCCCGCGCCAGGCTCTGCATTTCGGCCAGCAGATAACTCAAATGTTCGGAATGAATGCCGTCTTTGCCGCGCGTGACATGGCCTTTGGGGCTGGAAATTGTGAGCGTCGCTTCGGCCAAGACCTGATCGACAGAAGCTTGCCAGCGCTCCTTCAACGCACCAATATCAACGCCCACATCCGCCGCAAAAGCCTCGGTTTCCATCGCCGAAGTTGCCCAAAACTCCTGCGTGTACGGCATCAAATAATCCAGCGCGGCCTGCATGCGGGCGTGGGACTCGGCCGTGCCGTCGCCCAGGCGCAGCATCCAGTCCGTGCTGTGGCGCAGGTGGTAACGCACTTCTTTAACACTCTTGGCGGCGATGGCGGCGAGTTGTGTATCGGTCGAGTTTTGCAACGCATCCCACACCAGGATCATGAGCGACGAATAGAGGAAATTGCGGGCGATGGTGACAGCGTAATCGCGCTCCACTGCGGCCGATGGCGCAAACGCCGTGGCGTGCGGCAGCTCCAGCAGCACGTAATTGCGGAACTCTTCCGGGTTGCGGAAATAGGCCAAAGTATCTTCAGTGACGGGTTGTGGCCAATTTTTCGACGGGCCGCCCCTAGAAAAATTAGCCCCCTCGGGGGGCAGCGCAGCACACGAAGTGGCAAGCGTGGGGGCAATGTGCTGATACAGAAGCCGCGCCTGCCCGATGTGGTCCAGGCCAATATTGGCCAGGGCGATGTCTTCTTCCAGAATCGGCCCGTGGCCACACCACTCGGCGTTGCGCTGGCCCAAAATCAAGGCGTTGTCGGCCAGGTGCAGCAGGTAGTCGGTGGAAAAATTCATAGGGGTGTTGCGGCGTAGCGAGAAGGCGTCAGGCTAGGCGTGACATCGAAGGCAGTGCACCAAGCGAAGCGCACGGCGAGATGGCGCAACGACGCATGACGCCTTCGCAGTAGCCGCGCGTTCACATGTGCCCCACAGCGTCAGGAATCTCATAAAACGTCGGGTGGCGGTAAATCTTGTCGATGGCCGGATCGAAGAGCTCGGCTTTGTCCTGCGGCTGGCTGGCGGTGATGGCGATGGAGGGCACCACCCAAATGCTCACGCCCTCCTGGCGGCGCGTGTAAACATCTCGCGCCATTTGCAGCGCCTGTGTGGCGTCGGCAGCATGCAGACTGCCGCAGTGTTTGTGCTCCAGGCCCTGTTTCGAGCGCACAAATACTTCCCACAAGGGCCATTCCTTCAATGCCGGTTTCGCCGCAGCCTGGCTGTTGTTCACATCGGTCATGCCGCCTCCTTCAGGCTTCTGGCGTGTTGTTTGGCCGAATAAGCCAACGCCGCTTCGCGCACCCAGGCGCCGCTTTCGTGGGCCTTCACGCGCGTGGCCAGGCGTTCGTGGTTGCAAGGGCCGTGGCCGTTGACCACACTCCAGAAATCGTCCCAGTCAATCGCGCCGTAATCGTGGCAACCTTTCGCCTCGTTCCATCTCAAATCCGGGTCGGGCAGGGTGACACCCAGCACCTCGGCTTGCGGTACCGTGGCATCGACAAACTTTTGCCGCAAGTCATCATTGCTGATGCGTTTGATGCCCCAGCGCATGCCCTGCGCACTGTTGGGCGAGTCAGCGTCGGGCGGGCCAAACATGGCCAGCACCGGCCAGTACCAGCGGTTTACTGAATCCTGCACCATTTGGCGCTGCTCGGGCGTGCCCTGCATTTGCACCATCAGGCTTTCAAACCCCTGGCGCTGGTGGAAGCTTTCTTCCTTGCAGATGCGCACCATCGCCCGCGCGTACGGCCCATACGAGCAGCGGCAAATCGGCACCTGGTTCATGATCGCCGCACCGTCGACCAGCCAGCCGACCACACCCACGTCTGCCCAGGTGAGGGTGGGGTAGTTGAAGATCGAGCTGTATTTGGCGCGGCCGCTGTGCAGCGCGTCCAGCATCTGGTCGCGGCTGGTGCCCAGGGTTTCGCCCGCGCTGTACAAATACAGGCCGTGGCCGCCTTCATCCTGCACCTTGGCCAGCAAAATCGCCTTGCGTTTCAATGACGGTGCGCGCGAAATCCAGTTGCCCTCGGGCTGCATGCCGATGATCTCGCTGTGCGCGTGCTGGCTGATTTGCCGCACCAGAGTTTTGCGGTAGGCCTCGGGCATCCAGTCCTGCGGCTCGATCTTGCCGTGGGCGTCCATCACCGCGTCAAAAACCGCCTGCCTGGCCTGATCGGCCAGGCTCGCCACGACCAACGGGCCACGCGCTTTGGGGCTATGCGCGCTCTGTCCGCCGTCTGGAATATCCAATGCCTGGGTGTACATCGTTGTCTCCTGCAAACGTCAAAACCGCTGAAGGAGCCTTGACTTCTGACAGTATAACAATTAACCGACCAATCAGTCGGTTAATTTTTCAGTGCTTACATTTACACTCGAATTGGCATATTTGATTGGAGTTCCCATGGCCACTGCACCACCCAGCCTGTCCAACCAGCCTCCTGATGAACCAAATGGGGCAGCAACGGTCGCACCGCTGACCGCGCCATCGGGATTGAGCAAATCCGCCCGATTCGCCATGTGGATTGTCGTCCTGACTTTGTGCTTGATAGCCCTGTCACCCTTGGCAAAGTTATGGTTCGACACGCTGCAGTGGTCTGCTGCCCAAAAAGGCCAAAAACAAACTCAAGAAAAAGTTCTGGAGCTGGGGATTCGTGCGAACGCGGCGGTCGCGGCCGCCAGCGATGCCGCCGCAAGTGCCCGCGCCTCGGCTGCCTGCGCCGCGGCCATTGCTGCCGGTGGCAAACGCGCCCGAGGCTGCGCCCAAGGGCTCGCTGTGGATGGCCGGGGTCCCCACTCGGGTGGACCGCTTGCGACCGACCCGTTGCGCCCCGTTGCTGACATTGCCAAGATGACCCTGGACGCATCCAAAGAAAAATACGACACCATTAAAGACGCCAATGACAGGTTATTTTCGGTGCTTGCCGCCATGGGCGCCTTGCTCGCATTTTTGGGATTTACTGGCCTGGACTCCTTTTTGACCGCCAAAAATACAGCTCAAAAGTCTGAACTACGCGCACATGAGGCTGAGCAACGTGCTGATGCAGCAAGGCACCGGGCTGAGGAAGCTAGCAAAAAACTGGATGAATTTTTGCAGACAACAAGCGTACTTCGAAACCGTGCGGAACTCAACGTCAGCAACGGCATCGCATTGCGCGAAACCGCCCGTGTATACAAAGACATCTGGGTGCTCCTCAATCCCAACCCGTTAATTAAGGCTATGCCTAAATCGGGCAATGAAGATTACCAGGGATATCTGAAGCAGTCTTTACGATATTTGGAAAAAGCCTTGAAGGAGGAGGGCGACCTTGATCCTCCAATAATTCAGCGCGCCATGGGCACCCAATGCAACGTTCACCGAGCGTTAGGTAATTACCTTGAGGCGTTGCAAGTAGCCGAAGTGCTTATCGCGAAATACGGTGAAGACGCCGACCCAGCTCATTACAATGCCGCATGTTACTGCAGCCTGCTGGGTGAACAATTCAAAAATGCGGACTTGGACGAACTTAGCAAAAAATACACTGAGAGGGCGTTTGACTATTTGAAAGTTGCAGTATTAATAGATCCGGAAAACCGGACTGACGCAGACAAGGATGATGACTTTAGCGGGCTAAAGACCGCGGATCACGCTCGGTTCCTGGAAATAGTCAAATAGAACCGTCCGGCCAGCCTTGTTAACGCGGCGAACAAAGCGTCCAGCCCACACTCAAGGTTTGGGTCGCAGGTCTGAAATTTTCATAAGATTCATCAGGTTCTCCAACTATTGGCCAACACAAGCGGATTTTACCACGCTGGCAGTTGCAGCTTGACAAGCCTGCAACGTCCTCCATTCATTGCAGTTGACCTTAACCCCCCGAATCCAGCGAATACGCCGCATGCTGGTCCTGCGCCAGCGCCACGGCCATTTGCGGCAGGGCGGCTTGCAGGGCGGCCTTCAGGGTGAACGGCGGGTTGATCACAAACATGCCGCTGGCCGGCAGGCCGGGGCGCTCGACGCTGCCTTCAGAATCCGTGATCAGTTTGCTGTTTTTCACCGTCAACGTTGCATTGAGCCAGGCTTTGCCGGCCTTGGTCGCCAGGGTTTTGAGTTTCTTCGGCACGTCGTGCGCTTCTGGGCGCGGGATGATCGGGTACCAGACCACGTAGGTGCCGGTGGCGAATCGTTTGAATGAATCGGCCACCATCTCTGTCACGCGGGCGTAGTCGCTCTTGATTTCGTAACTCGGGTCACACAGCACCAACGCGCGTTTCGACGGTGGTGGCAAGAATTTTTTGAGGCCTTCAAAACCATCTTCCCGCAACACCGCGACCTGGCGGCCGGCTTCAAGCTGGGCGATGTTGGCCGTCAGGGTTTTGATGTCGGTCGGGTGCAGCTCGAACGCTTTGAGCTTGTCACGCCCGCCTAAAAAACGCTGGATGATGAAGGGCGAACCGGGGTAGATTTTGTGGCTGCTTT
>JANNYX010000044.1:0-13405 GCA_031410295.1 Rhodoferax sp. | reverse complement strand
CGCTACCCAGGCGATTCAGGTCAAACTGCAACAGCCTCTCGTCCAGCAAATCGTTGTCGACGCCCTTTTTGATGAAGCCCGGAAAATAGTCCACGTAGGCCTGTGCCATGTCGGCTTGGGCCAGGTCGCGCGAAAGCACCTCCTTGGAGATGGTGTGAAACAACAAACGAGCAGCAGCGTAGGTGTAGTCAGGGTCTTTTTCGATAAGTGTGCGCGCAGCCAACACTGAGGCCTTGTAAACCTCATCCATCGGTACACCGTCATAGAGGTTGCGCATGGTTTCAGCAAGAATTGGCGCCGGGTTGATATCTGCGCCCAGGCCCACACACGCCGATTCAATCAACACCTTCAGTCGGGCCAGGTCAAGGACCATGCGCTGACCGCCATCGGTCACATGCAATTGCGCTGCACGAGTTGACTGGGTGGCGACACTTTTGACGCGTTCCTGCGAGCGCTTTTCACGGTAAAGCACATAAGCACGGGCGATTTCATGGTGTCCTGCGCGCATTAATCCGAGCTCGACCTGATCCTGCACGTCTTCAATGTGAAACGTTCCACCGCCGGGCCGAGAGCGCATCAGTGCGCGGATAACTGCCTGCGTCAAGCCATCTACTGTTTCGCGAACGCTGGCTGAAGCCGCGCCTTGAGTGCCATGTACAGCCAAAAAGGCCTTCATCATGGCAACCGCTATTTTGTTGGGCTCAAATGGAACCACCGCACCGTTGCGGCGGATTATTTGGTAATGTGCCAGGGCATTCAAAGTTGCTGCCTTGCTCCCTGCCACCGTGGCATCGCCCGGGCTCAATTGAGAAGTGCCGTAGACGGATGGGCCTGTTTCTGAAGCGATTTGCATGGGTCCTCTTTTTTGCGGTAGTTTGTCTGCCGTGATTCTTGCTTATTGTGAATTCGATGGCTGCCAAGTTGCTTTTCAAGAAACCTGGCCGACCAGAGTACACACTATATATGGTGTTGAGCAGTGGCACAAGGCACTACCGGTAGTGTGTTGAGGGGAAAATTAACTTCAGGCATCAAGGTTATCTATCTCCCAACATCAAGCGCACTTCCAATATTCGCAAGGCGCAATGGCCATTCCAATCTGGCGGGGCGCATGGCGCCTCAATTTGCCTGCGCCAGGTCAATAGGGAAGGCTCTCGTTGAGGCCACAGACGTGGTCAATTCGCGCGAAAAATCACGGGGTAACTAGCGTTTGGTAAATATTTCCGCGGGAAAACACTGAGCGTCCCAGCCCAAGATTTGTTGCAAATTGGCCCAATCAAAACCGGAACCAGGGTCAAATTTCCGCCCCGGCGCAATGTGTTCATGGCCGGCTACGTGTTGCACGGGATATCGCTGCGCGATCGCAGCGCACAGGCTGCCGAGCGTTTCGTACTGCAAGGGCTCGAATTCCGCTCCTTCCAGTCCTTCAAGTTCAATGCCAATCGAGAAATCATTGCAATTGTCCCGACCACCATAGTGCGACTTGCCGGCATGCCAGGCGCGCTGGTCCACGCTCACAAATTGCCAAAGTTCACCGTTGCGTCGAACATAAAAATGCGACGAAACTTCGGCGCCTTCGATCGATTTGAAATAGTCGTGTTTTCCCCAATTGAGTTGATTGGTAAACAGATCCTGTACCTCGCTGCCTCCATAGATCCCTGGCGGCAAGCTGATGGAATGTAAAACTATCAAGTCAAGGATTTGGGCTTCCGGGCGGGGTCCGAAATTTGGCGATGCCAGGCGCCGGGCAAAGCGGTACCAGCCGCAGTGCCACAAGCCGTCGACCACGGCTGCCAAGTGCTGCATCTCAGGTGGTTTCGTCATTGCCATCGAGGCCACCCGGCACTTCGATGTTCAAGCGCGCGATGCGGTAACGGATTTGCCGCAGGCTCAGCCCCAACATGGCGGCAGCGGCTGTCCGGTTGAAGGATGTCGCCTGCAAAGCCCGGACCAGAATTTCGCGTTCATGCTGATCCAGGTGGTCCTGCAGCTTGCTGCCCGCCGGGAAAGCAGGAGGTTTCATTGGCGCCGACGCTGCAGGCAGCATGCCGTCTGCGAAGTCGACGGATGGTCCAGCCGTTGATTGCAAAGCCTTCGGCAAAGCACCGGGTCCCGGCAAATCAAATTCAAGCAAGTCACCGTCATAAAGTGCCACGGCGCGATGGAACAAATTTTCCAGTTCACGAACGTTTCCGCGCAGAGGCTCAAGTGCAAGCTGAGCCAGCATTTGTGATGACAAATGGGGCTTGCCAATTCCTGCTTCACGAGCGATTCGCTCCAGCAGCGTTTCGCACAGCAGTGGCAAATCCTCTAGCCGTTCCCGCAACGGCGGTATGAAAATGTCGATGACGTTGAGGCGGTAATACAAATCCTGCCTGAAATGGCCAGCGAGCACTTCAGCTGCGAGGTCCTTGTGCGTCGCGCTGACGACGCGCACGTTCACTGGCTCCTCTTGTGTTGCGCCTACCGGACGCACACACCGCTCCTGAATGGCCCTGAGCAGCTTAGCCTGCATGGCCAACGGCAAGTCGCCAATTTCGTCCAGAAACAAGGTACCGCCAGAGGCCGACTGGAAAAAACCGTCGCGATCCTGCGTGGAGCCCGTGTAAGCCCCCTTTTTGGAGCCAAAGAATTCGGTTTCCAGGAGGTTTTCCGGAATCGCACTGCAATTGACGGCCACCAATGCGCCACTGCGACGGTGGCTGTTGGCGTGAAGTGCGCGGGCCACAAGCTCTTTGCCGGTTCCGGATTCACCCCGGATCAGAACCGGGGCCATGCTCTTGGCAACCTTGGCGATACGCTCGCGAACATTGGACATCGCCTCAGACATGCCGCTCAGACGCGCCAGGGCCTTCGCCGCGTCATCACCCGCACGGCCACCAACGTCTCGCAGTCCTGCGCCCCTTAGACCAGGCGCGGTCGTGTTGTTTTGGCCATCTGCACCCAAGCCCGGGCTGTCCTGAATTGCAGACGCGATGACTGCACGAAACTGCTTGAGGTCGACTGGTTTTGTCAGGTAGTCAAAAGCACCCGCCTTCAGGCATTCGACTGCGTTGTCAGCAGAGCCGTGGGCAGTAATCACGATACAACGCTCATGCCGGTTCTCGGATCGAATTTGTTCCAGAAGACGAAGACCGAGTCCGTCAGGCAGACGCATGTCAGTGATGACCACGTCAAACTTGCCTTCCAACAGGCACTGACGCGCTTCGCCGATGCTGCCGGCGGCCTGCACCCTGAAGCCCTCCCGCAGCAATGTCAGCTCGTACAAGGTGCGCAAATCCGGCTCGTCGTCGACCACCAAGATGTGTTTTTGTTGGGTCAGAGACGGGGTCATGGTGCGGACTCTATTTTCTCAGGCCGGCAAAACCGCTGAGTTTCCCTGGCGATTCGTGGCCCGTGCGGTACGCAACGTGATGAAGAACTCGTTGCCCGTCGCTTCAGTGCCGGCTATCTGGCGCTGCGCGCGGCGGTAGATGATCAATGCGCCGTGCCCCGCGCATAGCTCACGACATATGTACAGGCCCAGGCCAGTCGAGCGGCTCTCGGAGGAAAAAAACGGTTCGAACAAATGTTCTTCAACCGATTGCTCAAGCGGTGGTCCATCGCTCCAGACCGCCAAAGTGCCTTGACGCCGGTCGTTGAGTACGGCACGGATCTGGATCGAATCTTTTTGACCGCTGGCATACCGTCGCGCGTTGTCCAGGAGGTTGACCAAAACCCTTCGCAGGTGCTCCGCATCAAAAGCCACAACGATGTCTGGCTCACGCAAATCGATCCTCAGCAACCCAATGCTGTCGTTTTGCTGCGCCCAATCGGCGGTCATGCTTCTGACGCTCTCACACAAGCTTAAGGATTGGTTTGGATTTTGATCATCACGCGTTTGAACGCGGGAAATATCCAGCACTTCGTCGACGATTTTTCCCAGGCGATTGGCGTTTTGTGCCACCATTTCAATCAGTTGGCGTTGACGCGGGTCGGTCGAATCCTCTTCGAGCAGCGCGTTGGCTTGTGAAATTGCGGCCAGCGGGTTGCGAATTTCATGGGCGACGGCCGCTGACATTCGACCCATGCTGGCCAGTTTCTCCGTGCGCATTCTCGCCTCCATTTCGCGCTGGTCCTGCAGGAACATGACGCAAAGGCTCTCCTGGCTGGCGCCAGGCAAGCCCGTCTGGCGCGTGCGAACCTTGAGCCGGCGCTGACCCTGACCACCGTGGCGCATCGCAATGTCGGTGCGGCGCTGGTCATTTCTGGTGAAACTGGCCGTCACCAATTCAAACAGGGGCGACCACGCCGGCTCAGTTGACAGGTTGAAGGATTCCGGCAGCGGCGTCAAGTCAGAACCAAGCATTTGGCGGGCGGCGGGATTTGCAGCCAAGACGTTGCCTGCACGGTCAACCACGACGATTCCGTCACTCAGCGACTCGATCACCAGTTCATTGACCTGGCGCTGCACCTGCACAGCGAGAATGCTTTGGCGAGCACGTGTCTCTTCATGCGACAGCCGGGTGGATAGCTGGTTGGAAAGAAACGCAATGACAAAGCAGCCCGCGCCTACCAGTGCCGATTGCGCCAGATAGGGTGTCGCATCGACAACCCCCTGGCTGGCCAGCCAAAATGAATGAGCCAGCAACAAGAGGCTGACGCTCGCGGCCGTGCCCATGGCCAGGAACAGTGAACCCAGGACCGCAGCCAGCAGTACCGGCAGAGCCATCAGTGCTGCGTAATTGATGCCGCCGCCTTGCATAATCTGCAAGAGTGAAAAGGTCACCAAATCGACACCCACTATCAAGGCCCAAAGCGGGTCGAAATTCCGCCCGAGCTGGCGCGGTCGAAACAAAAAGCGCGCGGCAAGTGCTGCCGCGAAATAAGTGCTACAAACCAACAGCAAGGTCGGGTTGTTGATGAGTCCCATGCCGATCAAGGTTGCCTGCATCAGTACCAGAACCAGTCCCAAGGTTGCGCGGGCGGTCATGAAAGCCCGCCAAAGACGCTCAAATTCATTGGGCGGGTTGTGCCGCCCGCTGCGGTCAGTTTCCAGCAAGCTGGGCTGCGAAGTTCTCAACCAGGCGTCTGACTCAAGATTTGCGGCCATTTACGCTTCGGCCTGGCGCTGATGCTCGGCGCTGCAATAGACGGCGCGTTTGCCTGGAATTGATTCTGCTTTGGGCAAGTGCAGGCCGCAGTGGGCACAAGACACCATGTCTTGCACCCGCTCTACGGGCGGACGCCCCGGCGGCGCTTCGTCCCTGGGCAGTTGGTCAGAGCCGCGGCCGCGCGCGGCACGGAGCAGCCAGAAAACAATCAGGGCCAACGCCAGGGTAACGATGATGTATCTCATGAAGTGCGGCCAAGGATGACTTCCAGCACGAACCGCGAGCCCACGTAAGCCAGCAATAGCAGGCCCGCACCCAGGTAAAGCATGCGAATGGCGACACGTCCGCGCCAACCAAAACGCGCGCGCCCTAACAAAAGCACTGCGAAGGTTACCCACGACAGAATCGAAAATATTGTCTTGTGATCCCACCTGCGCGTCGCAGAGTTACCATAAAGTTGTTCAGAAAAGAACAACGCAATGGCCAGCGTCGCCGTTAACAGGACAAATCCTGCGGCGACAAATCGGAAAGTCAGGCGCTCGAGCATCATCAGCGGCACGCCACTGCCGGTTTCATGGGCCAAACGGATTTCCCCTTCCTCCCGCGTCATGAACCAGCCATGCGCGACCGCCACTCCGAACAGGCCGTACGAAGCAATGCCAAAGGCCCAGTGCAACGGCAGCCACAAAGAGGCGTCGGGATGCAGTGAACTGCCGGGAAACACCAACGCTAGCGACACGGCGAATGCGCCCAGCGCGCTCAACGCCCAGCGTGTGCGCAACTGCGGAACAAGTTGGCTTTCGATACCGTACAACAGCGCCACCAGCCAGGCCGTCATGCTCAAAGCTGGTGCAAAACCGAATCTGGGGTGCTCACCAACCAGCGACAAGGCGAGCGCCATACCATGTACAGCCCAAGCGAGAACGGCCGCCCAGCGCGCAGCCGCGGTACCCTGTTTGCGGGCCAGGAAGGCCGCCAAGACGTAAGCGGCAGCCGCGCCGGAACCCATGGCCACGGCGGGAGTCATTGCCAAGCTCAAACTCGCCGAACCGGCGCTGGGTAAAATCATGCGCACAGTTTAGCGTTTCAATTTACCCTGCACGAAGGCTCGTTGCATAGCCTACACATCAACCATGGCCTCTGCACTCTCCGAAAAACTTTCCCGCCTCGTCAAAGGCATCCGGGGTCAAGCCCGCATTACCGAGTCAAACGTCGCCGACATGCTGCGCGAGGTCCGCATGGCCTTGCTCGAGGCAGACGTGGCGCTTGCGGTCGTGCGTGACTTCATTGCCCGTGTGAAAGAGAAAGCCCTGGGCCAGGAGGTGATGAGTTCCCTGCAACCCGGCCAGCTTCTGGTCAGCATAGTCAACAGGGAGCTGGCCGCAACCATGGGCGACGGGGTCAGCGACATCAATCTCTTGGCCCAGCCGCCGGCGGTGATTCTGATGGCTGGCCTGCAAGGCGCGGGCAAAACCACCACCACGGCCAAACTTGCCAAGTACCTGATCGAGAAACGCAAGAAAAAAGTACTCACGGTGTCCGGCGACGTTTACCGCCCAGCAGCCATTGAGCAACTCAAGACGGTAACGGCGCAAGCCGGGGCCGAGTGGTTTCCGAGCAGCGCAGACCAAAAACCGGTGGCAATAGGTTTGGCCGCGCTGGACTTTGCGCGAAAACATTATTTTGATGTGTTGTTGGTCGACACGGCAGGCCGATTGGCGATCGACGAAGCAATGATGCGTGAGATCAAGGACTTGCATACAGCATTGAACCCGGTCGAGACGCTCTTCGTGGTGGATGCCATGCAAGGCCAGGACGCCATCAACACCGCCAAAGCCTTCAAGGAGGCGTTGCCGCTGACCGGCATCATCCTGACCAAAACTGACGGAGATTCACGGGGAGGCGCCGCCTTGTCGGTGCGTCAGGTGACCGGAGCGCCCATCAAGTTCTCCGGCACCAGCGAAAAAATCGACGGCCTGGAAGTGTTCGACGCCGAACGTCACGCCGGTCGAATTCTGGGCATGGGCGACATCGTGGCGCTGGTGGAGCAGGTCACTGCGGGAGTCGATGTCGAAGCCGCGCAAAAGCTGGCGGCCAAGGTCAAGAGTGGCGCCGGTTTTGACTTGAATGACTTCCTCGGACAGATCCAGCAAATGCGGCAAATGGGTGGCCTGTCAAGCCTGATGGACAAACTTCCTGCGGGTATGGCGGCCAAGGCCGGGCAGGTTGATATGGGGCGAGTTGAAAAAGATATTCAACGCAAGCAGGGCATCATCCACAGCATGACGCAACTTGAGCGGCGCAAACCGGAACTCATCAAGGCCACGCGCAAGCGGCGCATTGCCGCGGGCGCGGGTGTGCAGGTTCAGGAGGTCAACCGCATGCTCAAGGAGTTTGAGCAGATGCAGGACATGATGAAAAAAATGAAGGGCGGCGGCATGATGAAAATGATGAAACGCCTGGGTGGAATGGGCGGGGCCGGCGGACTCAAAGGCATGCCGAAGATGCCTTTTTGAAGATCGACAATTGATTAATGCTATTTTAATAATAGCAAACTATTCAATATATTCGACGTCCTTTCCCCGATTTAGTTCAAAACTTTTGGGTCTTGTGCCGGGAAATACCCAATTTGGGCATTTTTGGTCGTGACGCTGCTTGTTGCGGCTTGCCCTTTGAAGGGCGTAAGGCGGTCGGGATAAGACCGGCTCAGGCCAGGATTTCACCGCGCAGGGAATAGGTCCGCGCTTCGGTGACGTTCACGTCGACCAGTTGCCCGATCAAGCGCCTGAAGGCTTGATTTGGCTGATGCTTTGGCGCGGCAAAATTGACGGCCCGGTTGCACTCGGTGCGACCCATGAGTTCGTCGGCGTCGCGTTTGGATGGCCCCTCCACCAGCACCCGTTGTATGGACCCTTGCAGCGATTCGCTGATACGTTTCATGTTGCCGTCAATCGTGCGTTGAACCTGCTGCAGGCGCAACAGCTTGACGGCATGGGGCGTGTCGTCGTGCAGGGCCGCCGCCGGGGTGCCCGGGCGCGGGCTGAAAATGAAGCTAAAGCTGTTATCAAAGCCTATATCGTCAATAAGTTTCATCATCTTCGAGAAATCTTCGTCAGTTTCACCGGGAAACCCGACGATGAAATCGCTGCTGACGGCCAGGTTTGGCCGGATAGCGCGCAATTTGCGAACGGTGCTTTTGTATTCCATGGCGGTGTAACCGCGTTTCATCGCCATCAAAATCCGGTCTGAGCCGTGTTGCACTGGTAAATGCAGGTGACTGACAAGTTTCGGTATCTTGTCGTAGGCGGCGATGAGTGCCGGCGTGAATTCGTTCGGGTGGCTGGTCGTGTAACGGATGCGTTCAATGCCTGGAATGTCGGCTACGTACTCTAAAAGAGTTGCAAAATCTGCCATTTCACTTGAAACCACGAAAACGTCGCCAACCATGCGGGCGCGGTAGGCGTTCACGTTTTGCCCCAAAAGTGTGACTTCTTTGACGCCCTGGTCGGCCAGCCCGGCCACTTCGACCAACACGTCGTTAAACGGGCGGCTTACCTCTTCACCCCGTGTATACGGCACCACACAATAACTGCAGTACTTCGAGCAGCCCTCCATGATGCTCACAAACGCCGTGGCGCCGTCCACCCGCGCTGGCGGCAGGTGGTCAAATTTCTCGATTTCCGGGAAGCTGATATCGACCTGAGACTTCGATGTCAGTGAGCGCTGACGCAGCATTTCTGGCAAGCGGTGCAATGTTTGCGGGCCGAAAACAACGTCCACATAGGGCGCGCGGTCGATGATCGCGGCGCCTTCCTGGCTGGCCACACAACCGCCGACGCCGATCAACACACCTTTGGCTTTGAGGTGTTTGACGCGGCCCAGGTCGGAGAAGACTTTCTCCTGCGCTTTTTCGCGCACCGAGCAGGTGTTGAAGAGCACCAGGTCGGCCTCGTCAACATTTTGCGTGGGCTCGTACCCTTCGGCGGCATGCAAGACGTCGACCATCTTGCTGGAGTCGTATTCGTTCATCTGGCAGCCGAAGGTTTTGATGAAGACTTTTTTGCTCATTTTTACGTTTATAATTAAATTAAATATGATACTAGATTAATAAATAATCAATTATGATATATTAAATATAGCATAATTTAGCCATTATTAGACGGCCTAATAGCAGTTCTGGAGTTATATAAATATTCTCAACAGATTTATTACCACTCGCCTGGCGCCAGCACTACCCAACCCCATCCACAAGCACTCACCCACACCCGGCCCCCCCCGCCACCCACTGGCACCCAGCGCCGCCCCAGCTACCAGCCCATAGGCACCCTAGTTAGCAGCCCAAAGGCACCGCACTTGGCACCCCACAGGCGCTACCACGTCGCCCTGCCGCGGCGTTTGCGCTTTGCCCTAGGCCGTCAATGCTTTGCCGCATCGGCGTCACTTCTTGGCCGGATCGATCTGGCTTTCAAAAACGTAGTTGCGCAACGGGCCAGAACCCGCGCGTTCCTCCTGCGCCTCCAGCGCGTTCAGGATCCAGATGTCATGGATATTCCCCAGGTTGTCGCGGTTGTAGTTCACTGTGACTTTCAGACCGCTGAGTTGCGCCGACATCACCAACTGGTTGTTGCTGCCGCGGATGCGGTGCCCGGGCGAGAGCCGCTCGGGCGTGCCATTGATCAGCACTTCGGGTGACTGGGTGACCTCGAAAACACCGCGTTGCGCGCTGGCCGGGAACTGGCGCGCGCCGATGACCGGCATCTGGCCCTGGTTCAACCACGGCACCGGTTCCTGTGCCAGGGCCGCGCTTGTCATCAACAGGCTGGCGAGCAGCGTTGGCGTGAAGAAAGGGGCGAAGAAAGGGGCGAAGAAAGGGCCGAGGCAGGGCGCGAGGGCCCGCGTGTGCGGGCGGATGCAGCGGTTCATGGTGACTATCCAGAGGCTGAAAGTGACGATTGTAGTTGCGGGCACTTCCATAAATCCAATTTCCGGGCGCATTGCTGCGTTGCAAATACTCGCCATACCAATGTATGTCTGCGTTTTGCGCCTTGCACTGCATCCCGGGAATTGAATTTCTGGAAGTGCCCGCTGTCGCTTCGGGCAACGTTGCTTGGCTGGCCTGGGCGATAAACTTGCCAGCACCATGACCATCCTTTCCTTCCCCCGCACGGTGTTCCGCGACGACCACGAGATGTACCGCGACACCGTGCGCAAGTTCATCGAACGCGAATGCACACCCCGCCAGGCCGAGTGGGACAAAGCCGGCCGCGTCGACCGCGAGACCTGGCTGAAAGCCGGGCGCGAAGGCCTGTTGTGCACGGCGATTGACGAAGAATGGGGCGGCGCCGGTGGCGATTTTGGCTACTGCGCGGTGTTGATCGAGGAGATGGCCAATTCCAACATCAGCGGGCCGGGCTTCTATTTGCACTCCGACATCATCGCCCCCTATATCCAGCGCCTGGGCACGCGCGAGCATAAAGCGAAATGGTTGCCCAAAGCGGCCAGCGGCGAGGTGATTCTGGCCATCGCCATGAGTGAGCCGGGCGCGGGCAGCGACCTCAAGGCGATCCGCACCACGGCGATTCGTCAGCGTTCGGGTGACGGCGACGAGTATGTCATCAATGGCTCGAAAACCTTCATCTCCAACGGCCTGAACTGCGACCTGGTGGTGGTCGTCGTCAAAACCAACCCGGAATTGGGCGCCAAAGGCACATCGCTGATTCTGGTCGAGGCTGACCGGCCGGGCTTTCGCAAGGGACGCAAGCTGGAGAAAATGGGCCAGCAAGCTGCGGACACGGCCGAGCTGTTTTTTGAAGACGTGCGTGTGCCCGTCTCGAACCGGCTGGGCGACGAAGGCATGGGTTTCGCTTACCTGATGAAAGAACTGGCGCAAGAGCGCTTCATCATCGCCATCGCCTCTGCCGCCAAACTCGAGGCCATGCTGGCTGAAACCATCAAATACACCAAGGAACGCATGGTCTTTGGCAAACCGGTGTTTGAGTTCCAGAACACCAAATTCAAACTCGCGGACATCAAAGCCCGTGCCACGGCGATGCGTATGATGGTCGACACTTACCTGGCCGAACACCTGAAACGCAAACTCACGCTGGAAGAGGCGGCCATCGCCAAACTCTATTGCACCGAAGAGCTCGGCAAAGCGCTCGATGAATTGCTGCAGCTGTATGGCGGCTATGGCTACATGATGGAGTACCCGATTTGCCGCGCCTACGTCGATACACGCGTGTCGCGCATCTACGGCGGAACGTCCGAGGTAATGAAAGAGCTGATTTCCCGCGGGCTTTGAGGGGAAATTGGGGTCAGAACCCAATCTACCGAGCCAGCCACTGTCGTGTCTGACTCCGGTATTTGGGGTCTGACCCCAATTTCCCCTCACAGCCCGCCACGGCCGTAGGCCGTGCGCGCGTCGCTAAACTTGACGGCATGGTCAATTGACAGGAGACAAAATGACAAAAATGGTTGAAGGAAAAGTGGTCGTCATCACCGGCGCGGGCGGCGGCATCGGGCGCGACTTTGCGCTGGCATTCGCCCGTGAAGGCGCGAAGGTGGTGGTCAACGACATTGGCGCATCGGTCGGTGGCGAGGGCCACGACGACGGCCCGGCCCAGTCGGTGGTGAAAGAAATCAAGGCCGAGGGCGGCGAGGCGGTCGCCAACACCGACAGCGTCGCCGAAGCCGCATCTGCCGGCAAGATCGTGCAGACTGCGCTGGACAGTTTTGGCCGCATTGACGTGGTGGTGAACAACGCCGGCATCCTGCGCGACCGTTTCTTCCACAAAATGAGTGTCGACGAGTGGGACGCCGTCATCAAGGTCCACCTCTACGGCGCCTACCACGTGAGCCGCGCCGCCGCCACGCACTTCAAGGAGCAGAACAGCGGTTGTTACGTGCACATGACGTCCACCTCCGGGCTGATCGGCAACTTCGGCCAGGCCAATTATTCGGCCGCCAAGCTCGGCATCATGGCCTTGAGCAAATCCATCGCGCTGGACATGCTGAAATTCAAGGTGCGCAGCAATTGCATCGCGCCTTTTGCCTGGAGCCGCATGATCGGTTCGATCCCGACCGACACCGCCGAACAGGCTGCCCGCGTCGAGAAGATCAAGCAGATGACGCCCGCCAAGATCGCGCCGCTGGCGGTGTGCCTGGCCAGCGATGCCGCAGCTGACACCAATGGCCAGGTCTTTGCGGTGCGCAACAACGAAATCTTCCTGATGAGCCAGCCGCGCCCGATTCGCTCGGTGCAAAGAACCGAGGGCTGGACGCCGCAGTCGGTGGCGGCGCATGCGCTGCCCGCGCTCAAGGCCAGTTATTTCGACCTGGACCGCTCGGCCGATGTCTTCTCCTGGGACCCTGTTTGATGAACCCGTCCACCAACACCCCCACCACTATTCCTACCTCCATCACCAGCTTGCCCAGCGGCATCCTGGCCCAACACCAGGCCGCGCTGGATGCCGGCAACTTCCTCATCCAGCAATGCCAGGCCTGCGCCAAACACATCTACTTCCCGCGCGAGGTGTGCCCGCATTGCGGCGCGAATGCTGTAATTTTTATTGCGCCGCAGGGCAGCGGCACGGTGTACGCGAACACCACGGTGCGCCGCAAACCCGAGGCCGGCGGCGATTACAACGTGTGCATCGTCGAGCTGGACGAAGGGGTGCGCCTGATGGGCCGTGTGGAAAACCTGGCGCCCGATGCGGTGAAGATCGGGCAACGTGTGGCCGCGCGGGTTCTGGTTAAAGATGGCAAAGGAATGGTCGTCTTCGACCCGGTCGCCGCAGACAGCCAGGGCGCCAAATCATGAGCGCACTTTCACCCGAAATGAAAGCCCTGCGGGGCAGGGCGGCCATCGCCGGTGTCGGTACCTTCGGTTTTGGTGAAGCGCATGGTTTCACCGACATGGAGCTGCTGGCCAGGAGCGCGCACGCCGCCGTGGCCGATGCCGGCTTGACCATGAAGGACATCGACGGCCTGTGCACCGCGAGCACCACCTCGACCATGTGGCCGCTGGTGGTGACCGAATACCTGGGCCTCAACCCGACCTTTGTCAGCAGCACCATGATCGGTGGCAGCAGCTTCATCGCGCACCTGTTGCCAGCGATTCATGCGCTCAACAGCGGGCAGTGCAAGGCCGTGCTGGTGTGTTACGGCAGCGTGCAGCGCACGGCGCAATTCGGCCGTGCTGAGGCCGCCAAGGCGAGAAGATTTCTGGATCCGCAGCCGTATGAAACGCCCTACGAACCGATGCAGCCGCTCACCGCTTACGCGCTGGCTGCCTCGCGCCACATGCACCAGTACGG
>JANNYX010000043.1:0-5120 GCA_031410295.1 Rhodoferax sp. | reverse complement strand
CTGATTTTGCGTCGGCCTGAGCCGGATTCCACCCTACACGTGCGAGATTGCTGCGGGCAGCCTCAGGGTTCAGGTCGGCGATCGCCACCAGGTGCACGCCGGGTGTGCGCGGGATTTGCGCCAGGTACATCGAGCCGAATTTGCCGGCGCCGATGAGGCCAATGCGCACGGGCTTGTTGTCGGCCGCGCGCTGCTGGAGTTTCGTGAATAAGCTCATGGGTTTCAAGCCGCCATACGCTCAGGCGCAATCGGGTCCATCGAGGTTTGCATGGCCGTCGCGGGCACGCCGTCTTTCCAGGGCAGATCGACCGGGTAATCCTTCACAAGGCAGTCATCGGGCAAACAGTCAATTGGTGTGAAATCACGGTGCGCAATGTACTCCGGCCGTTTGTAGCGGCGGATGTGGTTGCTCACGGCGCACAGGCTCAAATACACCGCCACGCGGTTGAAGGGCGACAGGTTGGAGCCGGAGGCATGCACCAGGCAGGAGTGGAACAAGATCATCGAGCCGGCCGGGCCTTTGGGGCTGACAATGCCGCCTTCCTTGTTGCCGGCGCGTTGCACCAGCTGGCGGATCAGGTCGTGGTCGACCGTCCACAGCGGGTAACTGGTGGTGGTGAGGTCGTGTTTGGCATCGACCACGCCCTTCTTGTGGCTGCCGGGGATGAACATCAGCGGGCCGTTGAACTCATTCACATCGTCCAGGAAGATCGCGATGTTCATGGCGCGCTCGGTCGGCATCAGGTCGTCGTTGAGCCAGGTGCCGTAGTCCTGGTGCCACTGCCACACATCGCCCTCGAAGGCCATCTTGCCGTTGATCTTGAACTGGTGCATGTAGAGCTTTTCACCAAGCAAATCCTCCACCGGTTCGATCATGCGCGGGTGGCGCGCCAGGCGCGCAAAGGGTGGGCTGTACATGTGCGCGGCGAAATTGGTGCGCACGGCTTCTTTTCCTTTTTCGCGCACGTTGTAGTCTTCCTTGCGGTCATACAAAGCGGGCACGGCGTCGATCAGGTTTTTGGTTTCCGCCGGCGTGAAATGGCCGGGGAAAAACAGGTAGCCGTCACGGTCGAATTGGATTTTTTGCGCGGGGGTGAGGTTCATTGGAGTCTCCAGGGGTGCGATTATCGGGAAGTGGCGGATTTGAACCGGGGTGTTGAAATTGGGTTGAGGGCGCTGGTCAGCAGAACCGCCAGATTGCGGCCGGCGTCTTCGCCGTGCAGGCGGATCAAGGCTTCCGCTTTGTCTTCTTCACCCCCGGCAATCACTTTGGCGATGGCTTCGTGTTCGTCCCAGATCGATTCACGCATGGTCGACACCTGCAGCACCGCACCCATGGCGCGGCGGATGTGCTGCCAATGCATCTGCGCGCTCTGGGCAATCATCGGGTTGCCGCAGGCCGCATAAATGGCCGAATGAAAGGCCATGTCGGCAGTGATCATGGCTTTGACTTTGCCCGCCGCTGCGGCGGCACGGCCGAGTGAAATCAAGCGGGGGTCCAGAACGCTGCGTTTGCCAGCCGCCAGCCGCGCCGCCAAGGCGTCAAGGGCGCTGCGCACCTGGTAAGTCTGCACCAGCCAGTCGACCTCCAGCGGCGCCACCAAGACCCCTCGCCCCGGTGCATCCAGCACAAAGCCGTCTTTCTTCAGCATCCGCAAGGCTTGCAGCACCGGCTGGCGTGAGACCGCCAATTGGGCTGCGACCTGTTCCTGCCCGATACGCGTGCCAGGCGCCATGGAGCCATCGCTGATGGCGTCAAGCAGGCTGCGGTAGACCTGGTCGACCAAGTCGGGCGTGGATTCAATTTTGATGAGTTGGGTGGGCACGGTGCGGCGGTTAGTTGTACTTTGTATACAGAATACACTCCAGAGCGGGACTTGTCAAGCAAAACCTTCAGGGAAAACCTGCGTATTGACATCGGTCAATATTCTCAGTAGTATTTGTCAATACTACTGAGAATATTGACGAACGCGCCAGCAAACTGCTGCCGCCGCGACAACCCTTTACTTCCCCCATTCACCAGGAGGTTTCATGGCCGAAAACACCGCGCTGTCAGCATCGGCGACACAGCGAAACAAAGCCTGCCTTGCCTTTTTGCGCCAGGCGCATGCCGTTCTCGACCTGGAAGGCAGCACGCCATCGGCCTTGCATGCACTTAAGCTTAAGTTGACCCGACTGGCCGCCCGCACCGAGTTGTTCCCGGCGAGCGACTTCGCCATGCCGGTGGCCCAGGCGCGCCTGCACACACTGGTGGCCGAAGACAACGATGGCCTGGCGCTGCACCTGCTTATCGGGCTGCCGGGCAAGATGTCCAATCCGCATGCCCACAGCATCTGGTGCGTCAATGCCGCAATATCCGGGCGGGAGCGCAATGTCATGTGGCGCCGGACCGATGACGGCTCGAAGCCAGGATATGCGACCGTCGCTCGAATAGGCGAGGTCATGGTGGAGCGTGGTCACGGCTATGCGATGGGCGACCTTGACATCCACAGCCAGGAAGTGGTGGGTGACGAGCCCTCGTACATCCTGGCGCTGTACGGATACGCATTTGAGCGCTTTCCTTCGGTCGTCTGGTACAACACCGAGTTTTCATCGATTCGCAAGCTGCCTTCGCGGCGCGGTCTGGCGGCGGCATGAGCGCCGTGATGTACCAGGTGAAAATCGGCAACACGGGCGCCACCATCGCGTGCCGCGCCGGCCAAACCGTGCTGCAGGCCTCGATGGCGGCGGGCATTGATTACCCGTTCGCCTGCGCCAGCGGCAACTGCGGCGTGTGCATTTCGCAGCTCGACGCCGGTGAAGTGTCCATGTTGCCCCGCGCCGACGCCACTTTGAGCCCCGAGCAGCTCGCCGCTGGCAAAACGCTGGCTTGTCGAGCCCGGCCATGTTCCGATGTCGCCGTGACCTGGCTTGGCCGAGGTCGGCGCTGACTGCGTGCCAGTGAATCGCAGGTCACTGCAATTGAATCTGGCCTACTTCTGAACCCATCCGTGCGGCCTGCGGAAAGACAACCCATAAGGAGACTATTCAATGTTCATGCACCGACTCAGTACCCTGCCCAGCGCGCCGGCCGGATCCTTCAAATTGCGCCAAACCTTCACCAGGGCGGCTTCAGCCCTTTGCCTGGGCGGGTTGCTGGCCTTTGGCCAGGTGGGCGCGGCGATCGCCGCGCCGGATGTGACCGCCGCCATCTCCGTTGATGTTTTTTCCACCGACCCTGGAAAGTTCTTTGCGGCCAATGACTACCTGGTGATCTCCAACGTCTACGAAAGCCTGTTTGGACACGACGAAAAGGGCAGTCTCGTGCCCACGCTTGCGACGGCGGTGGAGATGAAAGACGATGGTCTGACGTATGAATTCACGTTGCGCCCGAACGTCAAGTTCCACAATGGCGACCCGTTTACAGCCGAAGACGTCCGGTTCAGCTGGAAACGGGCGGTTGACCCGGTCATCAAATGGTCGCGCGCCGGTGTGCTGGTGGCAAACATCGCGGACGTGGAAATCCTCAACCCGCTCAAGGTGAGGGTGAAGCTCAAAGCGCGTGACGCGGGCATGCTGGAGAACCTGGACACCAATTGGTTCATGCTCTCGAAGAAACACGTCGAAGCGGTCGGCGACACGGTCTTTGGCGAGAATCCCATGGGCACGGGGCCGTTCAAGTTCAAGGCACGCAAGATCAAGGAATACATCCACCTTGAGGGAAACACCGGCTATTGGGGCAAGGCGCCGGACATTGGCAAGCTGATGTTGAAGATGGTGCCGGACGAGACCACCCGGCTGGCGCAGATCCAGTCAGGCGAAGTCGACCTGGTTGACAACATCTCGCCCTTCCTGGCGGTGCGGATGAAAAACATGCGCAACATGAAGGTCATCCAGGCGCCGACCTTGCGCAACATGTACATCATGATGAATGCCACCGGGCGCAATGAGCGCATGAAGAACGAAGAGGTCCGCCGTGCGTTGATGACCATGGTTGACACCGAGAAGTTGACCAAGAGCGTCTACCTGGGCTTCGCCGCGCCGGCCGCGCTGAATTGCGGGCCGGGCGGCACAGGTTGCACCGGCAAAGCCTCGCCACGGATCGACGCGGCGCAGGCGCGCGCGGCTCTGACCAAAGCGGGTTTTGATTTTTCGAAGCCGCTCAATTTCGTTGGCATGGCGTCTGGCTTCATTCCTCAGACGCGTGAGCTGGTGGAGGCTTTGGCGCAACGTTTCTCTGAAGCAGGCGTGCAGAGCAAGATCACCTTGCTCGAATACGCCACCTGGGTGCAGGCGGAGCGCGACAAGAGCCCCGACATCGACCTCATTTTCTGCATGTTTCCCGACTACAGCAAGGAGCCCAGCGGCCGGCTGCAGCGCGGCATGCGCTCTGGCAGCATGTTCTCCTGGTACGAAGACCCGGTGCTTGACGGGATGATCGACAAAATGAACGATTTCACCGACGTGCCGGCTCGGGCCGCACACATCAGCCAGATCTACCAGCGCATCAACGACAAGGCGGCGGTCATCCCCTTGTGGGCCACTGACACCATCTTTGTGACGCAGAACAATATCCAGTGGGTGCCCACGCCCAACGCCACTTGGCCAGTCTTCAAGAATCTGAAAAAGGTTGGCAAGTAACCTGCCTGTGCCACCCGTGCCACCTGGCCTCAGATGGCCAGGTTCAGGTGGCCAGGCTCAGATGACTTCCATGTGGTGGCATCTGCCGAAGTGGCCGGCCCCCATTTCCCTCAGCACTGGCGCCTCCTGTGAGCAAAGCGACGTCGCGTGCGGGCAGCGGGTATGGAAGCGACAGCCTGAGGGCGGGTTGATGGGGCTGGGCAGGTCGCCCGCCGCGCCCAGCGCGCGTATCGGCGTATCTGCGGCGCCGGCCGCCACCAGTTGCCGGGTATAGGGGTGCAGCGGTTGGCTGAAGACCTGCATCGCCGAGCCGACTTCCACCAATTGCCCCAGGTACATCACACCGACATCGGTTGACATGTAGCGAACCACCGCGAGGTCATGGCCGATGAACAGGTAGGTGACGCCAAGCTTTTGCTGCACGGCCTCAAGCAATTTGAGAATCTGGGCCCGCACTGAAACATCCAACGCCGAGACCGATTCGTCCAGAACGACGATGC
>JANNYX010000042.1:0-1515 GCA_031410295.1 Rhodoferax sp. | reverse complement strand
GGTGACGTGGGTTATTGCACCGCTTGGCGACGCAGCTCAATGCAACATTTGGCGACGCAGGTCAATGCGTCTTGGAGGTCCCATGAGTGTCAGCAAGGAATTCGCCGATTATTGTTGCGACCTGCTCGCCGGTGTCGGTCCCTGTGTGGCCAGACGCATGTTTGGCGGATGGGGCGTGAGTGTGGATGGGCTGACGATCGCCATCCTGGGCGATTTGGGTGGTGGCGACAAGTTGTGGCTGAAGGCCAATGACGTCACGCTGGCGCAGTTTCAGGCGGCCGGCTGTGAGCAATTCCGCTACCCGATGAAAAGCAGCAAGGGTGTCGAGCTCAAAGCGATGAATTATTTCGCCGCGCCCGAAGAAGCCATGGAGTCGGCGCCGCTGATGTTGCCGTGGGCGCGCCTGGCGCTGCAGGCGGCGCTGCTGGCGCATTCGGTGAAAGCTGCGAAGGTGGCAAAAGTGGCCAAAAAGCTACCTGCAAAGACCTTGGTAAAAACCGCCAGACCGAAGCTTGCCAACCAGCCGTCCACGGCACAAAAGAAGCGATAATTTTTCGTTTTTTAGCCATATTAAATATAAATATGTACTTATTTAAATAATATTTAATATATAATATATAGCAAAGTATTTATATTATTAGACGGCCTTAATACTAAAATTCTTTCGGTACTTTATTCCTATCATATATATACTGGCAATGTCCCTCACTCCGCCACCACGCCCGTTGCGTCAAGCGGCTCCCAACTGAAATAAACCGGCTCGTTGGCCGAGCGCGCCCAGGGCTCGATCACCAGGCGCTGGTCGGCGCGCACTTGCAGCGCCTCACCTTGCTGCAACACGTGGTCACCCAGGTCATTGGCCGGGCCGCTGTGCGGGCCGTCCACCGTGGCCCACACGCGCCCGCGCACGACCCGCATCCGGCCCGCCTCGGGGCTGTGCAGGGTCAAGGCGCTGTGGGGTTCGAGAATCCAGCCGCCGGCCGTTAACAGGAGTGTTTCATTGAAGCTGGATTGTTGCGAATTTTGAACATTTTGAAAGTACATGATTTTTCCTTTCAGGCATTGGAGATCATTGGGTTACAGGTGAATGATCCGCTCATGCCGCTTGCAAGTCCAATGACAATCAGAGACACTATTGATGCGTTTTGAGTATCAATTAAGGAGATCGCCCCACCCATGCAACATTCCCAAACCCACCTGCGCAGCCGGCCAATTTCAGCCGGCAATCTGCGCGCGTTTGAAGCCGTGGCGCGCCACCTGAACTTTCGCGCAGCTTCGGAAGAACTGGCGCTCACGCAGTCGGCCGTGAGCCGCCAGATTCAAACCCTGGAAGACGATGTCGGCGCGTCGCTTTTTCTGCGCCACACGCGGGCGGTGGAGCTCACCAGCGCCGGCGCCTTGTTGCTGGGTTCGGTGGCGCGGGCCATGCCGCAGATCGACGGCGCGGTGCGGCAGATCCGCCAAAGCGCGGGGCGCAAGAGTGTCTCCATCACCACCTTCGCCTCGTTCGCCTCG
>JANNYX010000041.1:0-8125 GCA_031410295.1 Rhodoferax sp. | reverse complement strand
CTCGGTGCCTTCCTTGCGCAACACATCATATTGCGCCGGGCTCAGCCGTTTCTTCCACTCGGCGTCGGAGAGGCGCAGCGGCTGGATGACCGGCTTGGCGCCGCCCGGGCCAGCGCCTGCGGGGTCGGCGCCCTGGACAACGGGCGCTTGAAGCCCCAAGCCAAAACTGCTAAAAAGCGCCAAAATAGGACGTCGTTTCATGGATTATCCTTACCTGAACTGAAGTGTCAGAGTTTGTTTGCCCCGTTTAGTTCGTCGCGCCAACACTGAAAGTCTTTCAATTTTCTGTAGCCCAGCCATGCCCAGCGTCGAATTCGCCAAGAGTCTGCGCCGCCATGTTGAATGCCCGGTGCAGCAGGTGCCAGCCGGCAGCCTGCGTGACGTGCTGGAGGCGGCCCTGCTGGCTGCGCCGGGCCTGGACCGCTATGTGTGGGACGACCAACGCGCCGTGCGCAAACACGTGGCGGTGTTCGTCAATTCAGAAATGGTGCATGACCGGCTGCGGCTGGATCGCACTGTTGCCGGGGCCGACAAAGTCCTGGTCATTCAAGCGCTCAGCGGCGGATAAAGCGCCGCGGCTGCTGACTGATACCGCATCACCAATGCTTGAACCCAGCGAAGGAGTACGCCATGAAGCCAACGCCCCCATTGCTTGTGGCCACCCGCAAAGGCCTGTTCGTTCTGCGAAGCGAAGCCGGCCAATGGACCATCACCGCCCATCACTTCAAGGGTGAACCGGTTTCGCAAGTTTTGACCGACGCTCGCAGTGGCCATTGGTACGCCGCGCTCAACCTTGGCCACTTCGGCATCAAGCTGCACACAAGCGCCGACCAGGGCCGGACCTGGTCAGAAATTTCGGCGCCGGCGTTCCCGCCCAAACCAACGGAAGGACCTTGGGCCGACGACACCACGCCGTGGAGCGTGGAACTGATCTGGTCGCTCGCCACCGGTGGCCCGGACGAACCTGGCACCTTGTGGGCCGGGTGTATCCCGGCAGGTTTGTTCAAATCCACCGATGGTGGCGCGAGCTGGGCCATCAACGCGCCATTGTGGGCCGAGCCGCGCCGCCGCGCGTGGTTCGGTGGCGGCTACGACAACGCCGGGATCCATTCGATTTTGGTTGACCCACGCGACTCCAAACACCTGACACTGGGGATTTCGTGCGGTGGTGTCTGGCAAAGTTTTGACGGCGGCGGCAACTGGGCGCTCACCGCGAAGGGTATGAAGGCGGACTATGTGCCCGCCGAAACCGCGGACGACGAAAACACGCAAGACCCGCACCGCCTGGTGCAATGCGCTGCGCAACCCGACACACTCTGGGTCCAGCACCACTGCGGCATATACAAATCAGAGGATGGCGCCACCAGCTGGCGAGGCATTGGCAAAGGCATCGAAGCGCCGGCTCCATCGGGTTTCGGTTTCGCCGTGGCGGTGGACCCCAACAACCCCGAGCGCGCCTGGTTCGTGCCGGCTCAAGCTGACGCCTGCCGCATTCCCGTCGATGGCCGCATGGTCGTCAACCGCACCGACGACGGTGGCAAGACGTTCACGACCTTCAGCGACGGTTTGCCCCAAACCCACGCGTTTCACCTGGCCTATCGACACGGCTTGGACGTGAGCGCCGATGGCCAAACGCTTGCATTGGGCACCACCACCGGCGGCTTATGGGTGAGCGCAAACGCAGGGGAACATTGGCAAGGCATTTCGCGGGATTTGCCGCCGATTGCAGCGTTGAAATTTGCACTGTGACCGCGTCACACGCAGCGGCTCAATGGCGGAACGCCTCGGCCGGCTCTAGCTTCGCTGCCCGCATGGCCGGGTAAATGCCCGACAAAACGCCAATTATTCCGCCAACAATGGGGGCGAGAATCGGCGCCAGCGAGTCGAGCACCGGCGTCCACACCTGAATTGCCGAGACGCCAATCACGATCAACACCCCGACGCAGGCACCGATGATGCCGCCAATCACACCCATAGAGGCACTCTCCACCAGGAACTGCGCAGCGATATGCGCCTTGGTCGCGCCAATGGCGCGGCGCAGGCCAATTTCTCCGGTGCGCTCCATCACGCCGACCAGGGTGATATTGGCAATGCCCAAGGCGCCGACGATCAAAGACAGGCCGCCGAGCATCAAAAACATGACGCTCAGGTCCGCCTGTACTTCGTCCTTCACGCGTTTGGGCTCCAGCGGGACCTGCACCTTGAGCGCGCGCGGGTCGTCTGGCCGCAGAGCCAGGCTGGATTGGTCGGCAATGAGGTAAGCCGCGCCGATTCTGGTTTCAACCACCACCAGGCCCGGGCCGGCGAGGCCGAAATACCGTTGCGCTGTGCCTTCCGGGATGATCACTGAGCCCAGAATTTCGGGCCGCCTGCCGACATCACGCAGGATGCCTACCACCATGTAAAGCTGGTCGCCGATGGAAATTGCCGGCAGGCGTTCAAGTTGCGTGATGCCCAGGCGCAAAGCGGCGTCTGGACCCAGCACGGCAACCCGCTCACCTCGCGCCGAATGCCCGGCGTCCGGGAAGCGCCCGGTTTCCAGCTCGGCCCTGACGGCGCGGTACAAATCCGGCGAAGCCGCGCGCACGGCGAGTTTGAAGGCGCTTGGGTTCAGCGGGTCTTTGACTGGGGACGAACTGACCAGTTCGTTGCCAACGTCCACATCACTCATGGTCCCGGCGGCCACCACGCCGTTGAGACGCAACAGGCGCCCTGGCGCATCCCAAGGCAGCGCCTTGGGATCGATCAGGCCAGAGGCTGCGCCAGGACGCGCGGTGACAAACAACTCGGTCGCGGCGAGTTGGTCAAACTGGCTGATGATGCGGTTGCCGGCCGTACGGGTCAATCCCATGGTCGCCACCAAGGCCGACATGCCGATCACCACGCCCAGAACCGTGAGGATCATGCGACCGGGCCGCGCGAACATACCGGCGACGGCTTCGTTGAGCAGATCACGCACGGACATGGCCGATCGGCGCACGGTAGCAGGCACAGTAGCAGGCTCAGTGGCGGGCACAGCCGAGGGCGCCTGCGTGACAGTGCCGCCGGTCATTCCCAACACCGCAGGTGCTGGCGTGGATCTGGGCGCCGACTGGTCGGTCAAGCGGCCGTCCACAATGCGCACTTTGCGCGAGGCGCGGTCGGCCACATTCGGGTCGTGCGTCACGATGGCCAGGGTCAGGCCATCACGGTTCAACTCGGCAAAAAAATCGAGGATCGAGGCTGAATTGGCCGAATCCAAATTGCCCGTCGGTTCATCACACAACAACAGGCTGGGTTTACTCACCAGCGCCCGCGCAATGGCAACGCGTTGCTTTTCTCCGCCCGACAACTTCAAAGGCAGAAAGTCGGCCCGGTGCGCCAGCCCGACGCGCTGAATGGCTTCCAGCGCCCTGGCCTCGCGGTCTTTGTGGCTTTGTTTGCGGTAGACCTCGGCGAGCATCACGTTCTCCAGCACGGTGCGGTAAGGCAACAGGTGGAAGGACTGGAACACAAAACCAATACGTTGACTGCGCAAGCCGGCACGCTCGTTGTCGGTGAGTGTCGTGGTGTCGATGCCGTCAATCAGGTAATTGCCGCTGGTGGCGCGGTCCAGGCAGCCGATGATGTTGAGCAGCGTGGACTTGCCAGCGCCGGAGGGGCCGGTGATCGACAACCAGTCACCGCGTTCCAGCGTCAGGTCAATGTCTACCAGCGCGTCGACGACTGGGTCGGTGCCGAATGAACGGCCGATTTTCCTGAGCTCCAGAACCTTGGCTGGCGCCTGATTCGCGCCCGCGGTCATTTTGTGTTCGCAGATTCTGCGACTTTGGGCGCCACCGGCCCGGTTGGCCCTTTGGCGACCTCGTCTGTGGCTTTGGGGTTGTTGTATCCCACCACCACCAGCTCGCCTGGTTCAAGCTTGCCAGACACGGCTGAGACCTCAAGAAAACCGTCGGCCGAGAGCCCCGGGGTGACGACCACGTATTCCAGCAAATCCTTGCGCTTGACCTGCACCCGCGAAGTGCCGTCGGCAGCGAGGGACACCGCGCTGTTTGGAACCGCCGTGACAGCGCCCTGCGTCGATTTGATTGGGATGGTGATACGCACCGACGCGCCCTCCAGGCGGACCGGCGTCGCGTTAACTTTGATCTCCAGGTAAACGTGCAGTGGGTCAATACCGGCGCGGGTCCCAGGCGTGCTGGCCACCAATTGCACGGTACCCGTGGCCTTCACGCCCAAGGCCTGTTCGTCTATGGCGACGGGCATACCCGGCTTGACCAAGGGCGCGGATTCGAGACTGAGCGATGAATCAACGGCCAACTGGTTGTCGGTCACTGTCAACACCGTGCCAACCGCCGCACCGCCCACCAGCACCTTGACCTCGTCCACGCGGACCGGCAACGAAGGAATGAACACCAGCTCATCCACCGGCACTTGAACACCCATTTTACGTTTGGCGAAGTCCAGGTCGTCGGAAAGCCGGCGCGACCGCTCGGCCGCGAGTTTCGCATCCACCGCTGCCATTTTTTGCGCGTCGATGGCCGCACGCACGGTTTTTTCGCCCTCAAGCTGGACTGATTTTTCGGCCAGGCGTGCCGCTGATTGGGCAGCGACCGCTTGTTGAATTTTTTCGTTGGAAGATTGGGCAGTACGTTCAGCCGTTTGAATCGCCAACTGCCCTCCAACTTTGGTACGGTGCGCCGCAGCACGGGCCACTTCGAGTTTGGCATTGGCGGAAATTCGCGCCGTTTCGGGCTGGCGTGGATCGAGCTCGATAACGGCACGGTCCGCGATTTGCGCTGCCAGATCGGCATCGGCAGCGCTGTTGCCATGAGCGGCCTTGGCGCGTTCGTCTTCGACCGCCAGATTGGCGTCCGAACGCAGCGACTGCTCCAGCCGTTGCAACTCTGCCGTTTTGGCAGCCAGATCGACCGCGACGGTGCGGTTATTGAATTCCACCGTGGCACGAGCGGCGTCCAGAGTCGGACCCATCGACAACAATGCCGCCATCGCCGCGACCTGAACTTTTTCGGCGTCCGCCCAATCACGTTCCAAGGTGCGAATCACGGCTGTCTGCTCGCGTGTCGGCCCAAAAGGCTCCCAGCCTTTTTTGGCATACAACTTGGCCACCGCCGCGCTGGTCTGCTGGTCGTACACCCCGTCCACCGGGCCAGGATCCAGGCCCAGGCGCTTCAAGGCCTGTTCCAGCTGGCGCACATCGTCGCCCACGACACCGGGCGCCAAATCGCGATAAGCTGGCACTTTTCCCTGAAAAATGAAAACCGGCCTGCCCGACGCCGTGAGTGCTACAGCACCCTCATCCAACGGGGCATTTCGCGCCGGCAGGGTTGTAATGAGGCTGCCTTGCGGCTTCAAAACTGACGGTGCCAGTGAAACGGGCTGCGGCAGACCGAAGCGCGCCGTTCCGCGCGTCACAACATTGGCGCCCAATACCCGTTTCTCAACGGGCACGAGGATCGGCGAGGGGGCTGGCGGCGCCGTACGCGCTGCCGCGTCCGCAGGTGACTCAATGCGCGAACCGGCCGCCCAGGCAATCAAAGCAGCCACTGAAATGGTAGCAAGGACTGAAGAAAGGACGATGATCCGATTGCCGGTCATAGGTCACTGCACGCCTCGCGCAAACATTTCTTTCTCGATCTGCTCTTCAACCGGTTTGAAAATCTTCTCGGCCAGTTCATGGTTCTTCAAGGCCGCCCGACGCTCGTAGTTTTGCAGGGTTTTGAAGGCCGCCATTTGTTCCGTCGACATTTTGTCAACGGCAATGGTCCCACCCTTGGTTAGAGTGTCGAGGCGCTTTCGCACATCAGGTTCGACTTCGTCGGGGTGGTTGTAATCGTAGCCATGTTTGCGCATCTCTGCGGCGTATTTGCGCAATGCCGTTTTCATCCTCGGGTCTTTGTTGACGATGGCATCTTTCGGGTTGTAATAACTCGCGTTCAGTTGCTCCGGCGAGAAAACCTGCTTCACCGCATCCAGCGTACATCCGCCTACGCGCGAAAAATTCTCCCGTTCAAGGCCAATGGCGAAGGTTGCATCGGTGTTCTGACCCAACAACGCCCGGTTGTACGCCGCCTGGCTGGCTGAGGACAAGCTCTTGAACAGGTTAACGTTGCGCTCCCCCAATCCGACCTTGGCGGGGCTGTATCCACTAACCAGTTGCATCGCCTCTCCGGTGTACATGGTGGCGGCGCCAAAGCCATGTTTGGCGATGAAGTCCTCCTCGCTCATGCCAGGGAGTTTCTTGTCGGCACTCATGCCCTTGCGCACGGTTTCATAGTCGGCAGCGATGTATTCAAAACCCTGCGCCCGCATGCATTTGGCGATACCCGCTTCTACCCGCTCAACATACTGGACCAACTGTTTGGTCGTCAGGCCGAACTCTTCGCGGCCCGGCCCCGGTGCCTGCGCTTGCGCTTGCAGGGCACTGCAAGCAATAACAATCATGCCTGCAGCGGCTCTGAGTTTCGACAAGGTGTCCATTGCAACTCCTTGATTCTTTCAATCTTAGGCGGCTATTTTTCCACGCCGAGCACTTTCCCGCTGACCATGTCGATGATGACATCGAGCTCCTTGCCGCCGGCCGCAGGCTTCACTTCGACCACATAACGGTCAGCCCCGCGCTTTTTTTCGATCGCGACGTCAATCGCCTTGCCGGGCACCCGCTTTTCTGCAATCGCTTTGGCTTCGTCTTCGGAGATGGTCTTTATTTCCCCCGCCTTTGAGGGGGTGGTCGCTGCCTTTGCCGCTGGCGCAGCCGTTTGGGCCGCCACGCCTTGAAAAGCAAAGGCTGCAACCAACGCTGCAGACAGAATCATTCGGTTCATATCAACTCCTCGGGAATTGTTCAATCATTGGGCCTGGGTCTGTTCCATGGGCGGCTGTATCGGAAACATGCCCGCGCGTTTCTCCAACTCAAAGGCCTTGGCCCGAACAACAGCCATTTCCTTTTCATCAAGTTGCTTGATTTTGGTTAATTCAAGTTTTTCGTCGGTGGTGCCCTTTCTTCCCCGCGACCCAACCTTGATGTTGCCCACGCCCTTGACGTAATACTTCAACTGGAAAGTGCCAGGGCTTTCTTCATCAAATTCCTCGATCACCAACACATCGTTGTAGCTGCCGGCGGGCACCTTGACCTTTTGTCCCACTTGGTAGACGCGGCCCCGGTCGGTCCAGTAGAAAGGCGGCGGCGCAAACCCCTCAGAATAACTCGGAGAGCCTAGTTTCGGATCGGCCGGCATCATGATGCCTGCTTTGGCCCCTGCAGGGTTGTTGATCACCCAGACCTGCCCGCCCACAAATATTTTGCCCTCCATCACTTCCCGGTATTGGCCCAGGTGCCAGACATTGCCCGACTTGTCCTGCGCGAAATACGCCAACTCCTGCTCCATGAGCTTGCCCTTTCTCCAATCTGTATCGTAGATAACTCGGCTGCGCACGCCGTCAATGACCTTTACCAGATCAGTGACTGTGAACACAATTTTGTGTGACTCTTTTTTTCCATCCTCTTCCACATACCCTTCGAAAGTCCACTGCATGCCTGGCTTTAATGGCCACCAGGCGTTGTCAATGTTCTCCGACTTGTCAAAGTCTTTGACATTTAGTTCCTCGAACTTCTTGGCGCCTGGTTCACTGCCCATGCCCGCGGTTTGTTTGCCTTTCGGTGCTGCCTTCGCCTGCGCGCCTGCATCGGACGCATAAGTGCAAAGCAATGCTGTTGCCAACGCCATGGCCAGAATCTCTGAGAAAAATGGCGTGACTTTTTGAACATTCGTGGTTGGTGTTGCGGTCATTTAGTGCTCCCTTGGTTTGAGTTGCAGGTGTTAAGTGGGGTTGGCGAAGGGTTCGACTGGTATTGCAAATTTGGCTGTGAATGGTTCATTTTTCAATCCCCATCACCTTGCCGCTGGCCATGTCGATGATCACGTCCAGCTCTTTTCCGCCAGCGGTTGGCACGACTTCAACGACATACCGGTTGACGCCTTTCTGCTTTTCAACGGCCACGTTGAGGGCCTTGCCGGGAACCGCCCTCAAGGCGATCAACTTGGCATCATCCTGGGAAATAGATTTACCAGTGGTGGCCGTCGCAGCGGCGCTCGCGTCGGCAGCTTTGGTCGACGCACTC
>JANNYX010000040.1:0-4684 GCA_031410295.1 Rhodoferax sp. | reverse complement strand
GACCTTCACGCCCGACTATTCGGTCGAATATTTGCCGACCAACCCATGGATTCACCAACCTTTTGAAGGGTATGACGCCATGCGGCCCGAGCAGTTGATCCAGAAGTGGAGCGTTTAGATGGTGCCCCCACGCTCCACCGCTTCGCGGGTCGCTGCCCCCCGAGGGGGCGAATTTCCCTTGGGGCGGCCCTGCGGGAAATTGTTGCCCCCACGCGCCATCGCTGCGCGGGTCGCTGCCCCGCGCAGCAATCCTGCGCTTTGCTTGGCGTGGGGCTAATTTTCCCTAGCGGGGCTGAACGCCAAGCGGTTCAGAGGCTTGATACGGCCCGGCGCAAAATTGCACTTTTCCCATGACCCATCCGATTACCGAGCTTATCCACCACCCGTACACGCCGCCGGCGGGGTTTGCTTCGCCGCAGCCGGGCGTCTTCAAAGCGTCTACGGTGATATTTCCCAACGCCGCTGCCATGCGCGCGCGTCAGTGGAAAGACAAAACCGGCTACACCTACGGTCTGCACGGAACGCCCACCACTTTTATGCTGGAGGAGCGTCTGGCGACCCACGAAGGGGGTTTGCAATGCCTGCTGGCGCCCAGTGGCCTGGCAGCCATCTCGACGGTGTCCATGGCCTTGCTCAAAAGTGGCGACGAGGTCTTGATCCCGGACAACGCCTACGGCCCCAACAAGGCGCTGGCCGAGGGCGAGCTGAAGGCCTGGGGCATCACCCACCAGTATTACGACGCCATGAATCCGCTTGATCTGGCCGGGCGCATCAGCGCTAAAACGCGGCTGGTATGGGTCGAAGCAGCGGGCTCGGTGACCCTCGAATTCCCCGATTTGTGCGAACTGGTGCGCATCTGCAAAAGCAAGGGCGTGCTGGTGGTTCTGGACAACACCTGGGGCGCGGGAATTGCCTTCAAAGCCTTCAATCTGCTGCCCGGTAGCGCGGCGCCTCTGGCAGTGGATATCTCTGTCCACGCTTTGACCAAATACCCCAGCGGCGGCGGCGACGTGTTGATGGGCAGCATCATCACGCGCGATCCGGCGCTGCATCTCAAAATCAAACTGGCCCACATGCGCATCGGCTTTGGCGTTTCTGGCAACGACGCCGAGCTGGTGCTGCGCTCCTTGCCCAGCATGGGCCTGCGTTACCAGGCGCACGACAGCGCCACCCGCGCGCTGGCGGCCTGGTGCCAAAAACAAAGCGAATTCGCGCAGGTGCTGCACCCGGCCTTGCCTGGCTCACCCGGGCATGCTCATTGGCGGGACTTGTGCCGCAATGGCGCAGGCGGCGCGGCGGGTTTGCTCAGCGTAATTTTCAAACCCGAATATGCGTTGCGGCAAGTTGACGCTTTTTGCGATGCCCTGAAACTGTTCAGGTTGGGAACCAGTTGGGGTGGCCCGATGAGTCTGGTGGTTTGTTATGACCTGGCGAGCATGCGCAGCACCTGGCCGCCCTATTTACCGCGCGGCACCGTGGTGCGGTTTTCCATTGGTCTTGAAGCCGTGGCCGATTTGCAGGCGGACCTGGCCCAGGCACTGAACGCGCTGCACTAATGCAATCGCAAAAAAGTCCGCTTGAAAGTTATGCCCTTGTGGCCAGGGCTCGGCCCAAACTGGTAAAGTGTCCGAAAACCCATTTTCAAATTCAGTGAAGGCACGCCTTGGCAACACCTAATTACGGCTACGAGAAACGTCAGAAAGAGCTGGCGAAAAAGAAGAAAAAAGAAGAGAAGCTCAAATCCAAAGCCGAGCGCAAAGTAGGCGAAGGCGCGCATGACGACGGCCAGCAAGGTGATCAGCAGGGGTCTGACACTTCAAATACGGGCGGCCCAGGCACCAGCACACCGGCTTGACGGTGCGGTAGACGGGCGCGGTTTTCGGCGCGGTTGACGGCGCGGCGGACGGCGCAGCAAAGGGCGCCGTTTCAACCCTGAGCGAGGATTTTTTTCGCCAGGCTGCGCATCGATTGCGCAGAATATCCATGGGGCGTGATTGATTTTGCTTCGTCGAAGTTCTTGAAATTGCGCCGCATCGACTGCAGGTAAACCGGGTCGTAGTGCAGGCTCAAGAGCTCCTGCACCACGTGCGCGATCTGGCCCTGGCGCACATTGGCCTGCCACGCGTCCACCACGGCCTTGCCGCGGATTTCGGTCAACGCGCTCAACCGGTCGCAAAAATACGCGCTGTCCTTGACGAAAAAATCATAGTCTTCCATCAACAGGGCCACACGCTGCACATCCGGCAGTTGCAGGTTCAGGCACTGGCTTTGCCGCATCGCCTCAATCAGTGAAACCGGCACGGCGACGTTGCCAACTTTTTTGCTTTCGCTTTCGACATACACCAGTCTGCCCGGGTTGAATTGCCGCAGCGCGTCCCACACCAGCGTGTCAAAACGTTTTTGACTCGGTTGCGCCACGCCGGGAATGCCGCCCAGCACCGAGCTGCGGTGGTTTGCCAGAGCTTCCAGGTCCAGCACCTGCGCGCCGTCCAGCGCCAAGGCTTGCAACAAGCGCGTTTTTCCGGAACCGGTGGTGCCACAAATCACGCGCCAGTTAAACATTGCCGCAAGGCGCGGAATGTCCAACACCAGCGCCGCGCGAAAGGCCTTGTAGCCGCCTTCGACCAGCGTCACACGAAAACCGATCTGGTCCAATACCAGCGACAGGGCGCCGCTGCGTTTGCCGCCGCGCCAGCAGTAGGCGAGTGGACGCCAGTCTTTGGCTTTGTCGATTACCTCGCGCTCGATGTGCACCGAGATGTTGTGCGCCGCCATGGCCGCGCCGCGCTTTTTGGCTTCGAAGGCGTTGACCTGTTTGTAGATGGTGCCAATGGCGATGCGCTGTGCGTCGTCAAGCGTTGGCCAGTTGACCGCGCCAGGCAGGTGATCTTCGGCATATTCGCCTTCGCTGCGGGTGTCGATCAAGGTGTCGAATTCGGCCAGCCGGTGAAGGATTTCCGCGGCGGGTACAACCGTCAAACTCATCGCAACAGTTTCTGCAATTCGGGCCACACGTTGGCCAATATGATCGGGTGCGCCTCGGCCTTGGGGTGGATGCGGTCGTTCTGGAACATTTTTTCCGTCATCCTGTCAGCGTCCGGCCCGTCGGCTACACCTTTGAGCAGGAAAGGCACCAGGCCGGTTTTCTGGGTTTTGGCAACACTGGCAAAGGTGTCCGCAAAACGCTGGCCGTAATTCGCGCCGTAGTTGGGTGGCAGCTGCATGCCCACCAGCAGCACCCGGGCGCCGGCTTTAAGCGCCGTGCTGGCCATTTGCGTCAGGTTGTCTTCGGTCATCTGCAGCGGCAAGCCCCGCAGCGCGTCATTGCCGCCCAATTCAATCACCACGTGGCTGGGTTTGTGCTGCTTGAGCAAAGCACCCAGCCGCGACACACCGCCAGACGTTGTGTCGCCGCTGATGCTTGCATTGACCACTTTAGCCGCTATCTTTTCAGAAGCGAGGCGTTTCTCCATCAACGCCACCCAGCCGGTGCCGCGCGGCAATCCGTATTCGGCACTGAGCGAATCGCCCACCACCAGAATTGTCTTGGCGGGCTTGTTCTGGGCGTGACCCACCCCAAATGCGCTCAACATCGCGGTCAACGCCAGCGCGCCTGCGATAAAGTGTCGACGGTACAAAATATTTCCAATGCCTGAACAAAACAGTCTTCAAAATGCCCAACCGATCATTTCGGTTGACCACGTTTTCAAATCCGTGGCCGATTCCACCGGAACCCTGGACATTTTGCTCGATATTGATTTTTCGCTCGCCAGGAAGGAAACCGCCGCCATTGTCGGCGCTTCGGGCTCGGGCAAAAGCACGCTGCTGTCGATCATTGCCGGGCTCGACACGCCGACGCGCGGCAGCGTCAAACTCGCCGGGCAGGATTTGTTCACCATCGACGAAGATGAACGCGCTGCCTTGCGCGCGCGCCAGGTTGGCTTCGTCTTCCAGAGTTTCCAACTGCTCGGCAACCTCACGGCGCTTGAAAACGTGATGCTGCCGCTGGAACTGGCCAGCATGAAAAACGCCCGAAAAATGGCCAACGACATGCTGGACCGTGTCGGTCTGGGCCAGCGTTTGAGCCACTACCCGAAAGTGTTGAGCGGTGGTGAACAACAACGCGTGGCGCTGGCGCGCGCCTTCGTCGTTCAACCGGCGGTGTTGCTGGCCGACGAACCCACCGGCAGCCTCGATTTCGCCACGGGCGAGACGATCATGAAGCTGATGTTTGATCTGAACGAAGAGCTGGGCACCACCCTGGTGTTGGTGACGCATGACCGCGCGATTGCAGACCGCTGCCATCGGCGGATTACGATTGAAGCGGGGCGGATTGTTTAGTTCTCAGGAACTCCTTCCCTGTAGCTGAGTCCGCCTGAACCCCCGCAGCGCCGCTGGCGCTCAACTTACGCTGGCCCTTCGGGCAACCATCTGCAGTGCTCGGTTTCAGGGCCGCCGCGCAAACTCGCTCCACTTTGTTCCGCTCAAACAGTGCGTGGCTCTGTCGGTCTGCTGCGCAGCCCCCAGACCCTGAAGCCTCCGCGCTTCGAGGCAGCGACAGACGAGCGCCAGCGGCGTTGCCGGGGGTTCAGGCTGGGTCGTTACGTAGAAGTGAGTGGCGGCTGAAAGCCGTCCAATCGACTGCCAGGTTATGCCTCACCTTGCGCCATCATCTTTGCGAATC
>JANNYX010000039.1:0-2432 GCA_031410295.1 Rhodoferax sp. | reverse complement strand
ACTGGAGCACACCATGGCCGACACCCCCCAGGATTCACCCGCCACCACACCTGATCGGCGCAGCATCTGGATGCGCGGCCTCTTGATGATTCTGATGGCATTCGCCTTTCACCTGGCGGCCACCTTGCTCGGCTTGATCGCGTTGGTGCAATTTGTGGTGGCGCTGGTCAACAACGCCCCCAATCAGCGCCTGAGCTCGTTTGGCAGCGCACTGGGGCGCTACCTGCGCCAAATTGCCAACTTCCTGAGTTTCGCCTCGGAGGAACCGCCCTTCCCCTTCAATGACTGGCCGCCAGCGGATTGACACCCGCGATAATCATTGTCGAATGGCGAACTATGGCAAGATGACCGCATGAGTCAAACCTTTGGCATGGAAGCACCGCGCGAGCATGCTCACACACCACTGCAGGCACCGGCGCGTTACCTCATCATCATTGACTCGGGCGGCTACATGGTGGCGCGGCTGTTTTTGGAGAGCCGCGAACAGGTCGCTGAGTTTGACGCTGCGGTAGAAGAAGTCGCGGCGATGACCCTCAATCTGGCCGCCAAGACTGGCGCACAGGGCGCTGAATGGGATCGTGCCTTGCAGGGCCACAGCACGATAGAACGCGCGGGGGCGCAGGTTTATACGCTGGATTTATAATAACTATTATTAACTTTGGGGAAGTCCCATGCCCACCAGCGTCGCTCTAACTCCCCATTTTGAATCGCTGACACAGCAACTGGTCGCCAGCGGCCGCTACAACAACGTCAGCGAAGTGGTGCGCGACGGCCTGCGCCTGCTCGAATCCCGGGTGCAGGAAGAGTCTGCCAAATTGGCCGCGCTGCGTGATGCCGCGAAACAGGGGTTTGCGGCCATTGAACGCGGCGAGAGTTTGACCTTGCAGACGGACCAGGAGATCGCGGGCTTTGTCCAGCAGGCAGGCCTGAAGGCCAAAGCCAGCACCACCACTTCCGCCAATTCTGCTCGCGTGAAAAAAACGGCCTGATATGGCCTCAACGGGGCAGAGTGGCCCCTTCACCCTGAAACTGTCAGCGCCCGCCCAAGACGACATCATCGAGATACTGGCGTGGACGCACAATGCGTTTGGCGATGTGGGCCGCAACCGCTACGAAAACCTGATCACCACCGCGCTGATTGACCTGCGCAATGACCCGGGCCGAGCAGGCGTGAAGCAGCGCAACGATATCGGCACCGGCATCTGCACCTATCACTTGGCGTCAAGCCGCAAGCGTGTCGCGACAGCCCGGCAAGTCGCCAAGCCGCGCCATTTTGTGCTGTTTCGTTTTTCGCGAAATGTGATTGAGGTGGCGCGTCTGCTGCATGATGCGATGGATTTTTCGCTGCATTTCATCTGACCTGTTGCTCTTTCGTAAATGACGACAGCGTTGATCTTTAGTTTCTGGGCCGTTGCACAGGGGTAGATCAGGCCGCCGCGGCACTCAGCTCCGCGGCTGTCCCCCGCCCTTCGGGCTCCGCCTTGATGCCGCTGCACTGAATGCCACGCCGACCTGATCCGTAGCGCAAGATGTTGCCTCGACTTATGGTGTCACTAATGGCACCATTTTCTACCCATGACAAGTGTTGAAAAACTGCTGGAAGAGTAAGCTTGAGCCAGCCAATGTCGGTTGCAACGATTTGAAAAAAGTTTGCGAGGCGTATTTGGAAAACCCGCCAAAGCGGCAAGCCGGAAGGTAAACCATGAACATTCAACACTACACCTACCGCGTGACTTGGTCTCCAGAAGACGGCGAACATGTCGGCCTTTGCGCGGAGTTTCCATCTTTGACCTGGCTGGCCAAAACGCCGCAAGCGGCTCTCAATGGCATCCCAAAAGTGGTGGGTGAGGTAACAACTGACATGCTGACCCACGGCGAACCGTTGCCGGCTGCGTTGGCTGAAAAGAACTACAGCGGAGAGTTTCGTGTGCGCATTACACCCATGGTGCACCGGCAACTGGCCATGCTGGCTGCGGAGCAAGTGGTCAGCTTGAATCGGCTGGCCAGCGCGAAGCTGGCGGCTTGATTTCCCTTAGCCCGGCTCCAACACACTGATCAGTTGATCAACCGCCGTCGCCGCATCCAGCTTTTCGATGTGGCGTGCCAACCTTGCCTCTTCCATTTCCAACAAAAAAGTACTAACATTAAAGTATGAACATTCGATTCGAATGGGATGATGAAAACGCCGCCAATCATTTCAGAAAACACAATGTGCGCTTTGAAATGGCTGCTCGCGTCTTTGCTGACCCGTTTGCTTAGACCACGCAAGACAGAATTGAAAACGGAGGCTGTCGCGGTTCAAGCAGCTCGCACAGATGCAGATCACCTCACACAGGTTTTGATGCAATTCTTTGATGGTCCTATTCAGGAAGTCTCTTTCTTACCCACAGCAATGCGAAGCACCCAACACGATGTCGTCATCAAACTTTTCG
>JANNYX010000038.1:0-2226 GCA_031410295.1 Rhodoferax sp. | reverse complement strand
TTTCTGGTCTACGGTTTTTAGCAATCGGCCTGGTTCTACCTGGCGCGCTCCTTGCCGCCGGTGGCCTCCACCCTTAGCGTGATGTTCATCCCCATCCTCGGGGTGCTCAGCGGCGCCTGGTGGCTGGGCGAAGTGCTGCATTGGCAGGACTGGGCCGCCGTGCTGTTGATGGCGGTGGCCATCGCTTCCGTGCTCCTCCCCGCGCGTTCGGTTGCGCGATGACGAAATCGCGCTATCACGAAATGACGAAATGACTTTGGCGCTTCGCGCCTTCAATGACAAAATGATGACTGGCAAGGCTGTTCATCATCGGGTGCGCAGCATCCATCATTGAAGCCGAAGGCGAAGTCATTTCGTCATTGCCACCGTCGCCGTCGACGCTGCCAGCGAATTCAAAGCCAGGCACAGGTCTTCCCAGGCCTTGGCCTTCTCCGTCAAACTGCGCAACAAATAGGCCGGGTGGTAAGTGGCGACGACGGGTATCTGCAAGCCCTGGTGTGAGTAGGTATGCACCTGGCCGCGCAATTTGCCCAGCGGTGTTTTGTCGACCTCCGGCACGCTGGCACGCAACAGCGAAGTGGCGGCGAACTTGCCCATCGCCAGGATCATTTTGGGCTGCAAGAGGGCGATCTGCCGGTGCAAATACGGCTCACATTGCGCCACTTCCCCGGGCGTGGGGTTGCGGTTGCCGGGCGGGCGGCATTTGATGACATTGGCAATGTAGACGCCACCGCCAGCGCTAGAGCGGCGGTTGAGCTTCATCGCCTTGAGCATGTTGTCCAGCAGCTGCCCGGCCTGGCCGACAAACGGCTCGCCCACGCGGTCTTCGTTTTCACCGGGCGCTTCACCGACGATGAGCCAGTCAACCTGTGGCGCCGCGTCGCTGCCGGGCGATCCATCACCGACCGATGGAACGACCGATGCACCCACCGATGGCCCGACGCCAAAAACCGCCTGGGTGCGGCCTTCACACAGCGGGCAGGCACGGCAAGTGGCCACGGTTTGCGCCAGCACCGGCCAGCTTAAGCGGTCGATGTGGGTGACGTTGTGACTATATGTATCATCAGTATTTTTTGTTTGATTCTTATTGGTTAAGGCCGTCGAATGTATTGTATTATTAGATATAGTATTAATAGCAGATTTAATGTATTTTTCACCGCTACTATCAGTAATATTACTATTTAACGCGTTTTTTACTACTTGCGTACGGGGCGTGGTAAGTGCTTCGGGTTCGGCCTCGGGCACGGCCTTGGGCCACCACACACGCACGCCCATCTCCTTGAGCATGGCGCGTTGGCGCTCATCCAGATCAAGGCTCATAACTTCAGACTCATCACAATCGCGTCTTCACGCGGCGCGTCGCCGTTGGGGTAATAGGCCTTGCGCCGGCCGACGCGGCGAAAACCGTTTGCCTGGTAGACCTGCAAGGCGCGCGCATTGCCCACGCGCACTTCCAGCCACAACCAGTCCGCGCCCTGGCCGCGCGACGACAGGGCCAGCGCCTCCAGCATCACCCGCGCCCAGCCCTGGCCCTGGTATTCGGGGGCGACCGTGAGGTTGAGCAAATGCACTTCGTCAACGCCCTGCATGGCGATGAAATAACCGATCAACACCTCGCCTGCCATCAGGCGCTCGGCCTGGTACGCGCTGGCCAGCGCGTCGGCAAAGTTGGCGCGGCTCCAGGGGAAGGTATAGGCGCGGTTTTCCACCGCCAGCACGGCGTCCACCGACGCCAGATCAAGGCGCTCAAACCGCGCTTGCGCGGCGGCATCCGCCGCGTGGCGGTCGTTCTGGGGTTTCAGCACGGCATTCATGGGCGGGGCGGCACAGCGGTTCAGCGGATAGGTTCAGGGGTCGGTTCAGGAAGTCAGGGGCGCGGGCACAGCCGATTTTTCCAGCAGGCGCTCCTGCGTGGTCTTGGCCACTTTATCGCGAATGTACAAGGGCAGCGCCTCTTGCGCCGGCAGCGCCAGCCCGGCTTGTATCAACTGGGGCGCCAGGCGCAACATCGCGCTGGCCGTGGGCAGGGCGTGCCGGCGCGGCCAGGGGCTTGCGGGCAGGCGCTGGCCATACGCCGTGAAGACGTTGCCGGCCAGCAGGGTGACGCCCTGTTCAGCCAAGACCGCCTGCGTCTCGGGAAATTCAAGCGCCAGGTTTTCGGGTTTGACCAGCATGCAAGGATCCTGCAAACGCCACTGCCCGTCCTCAAATTCGCAACATGCCGCA
>JANNYX010000037.1:0-2392 GCA_031410295.1 Rhodoferax sp. | reverse complement strand
CCTGTCACTTGGGTGAAAATCTCTTGACGGGGGTCAAGTTTGCTGAAATTGAATTCGCGCCGAGGGTTTGTCCCGAGCCCTGGCCGTTTTGGCGGCAGTTTTTCAAAACTTTAAGCAAAAGACCCCAATAGGCCGTCGAATCTATTAGATTTGTTGCTATTTATTTAATAGCATCCTAAAAATCAGCGGCTGGGTCTCCATCGGCGTGTATCAGGCCATCGATGTAGTACCACATGCCAGCTTCACGTACAAACCGGCTGGTCTCGTGCAGGCGCTGCGCGCGCGCCCCTTCGCGACAGCGTGCCATAAATTCAACCACGCCTGCGTCTGCCGTGGATTCACTGGCGAGCACCTCAAGGCCGAGCCATTTCACCGGTGGCAGATGGAAGTCACCCGGAGCGGTCGAGGGGTGCCAGGTTGCGAGCAAATAATCCGTCAAGCCCAATACATAGGCGCTGTAACGCGAACGCATCAGCGCCTCTGGGTTTGGAGCGCTCGACCCGGATGCACCGGTTGCGTTATTGCTCTGGTGATAACGACCGCAACACTCGGCATACACAGCTGCACTGCCACACGGGCATTGCGCCTGTGCCAAGCGGAATTTTTCCTTCTGCCGCATCAGTTGACCGAAACCGGCAGTTGCTGCAAACCACTTACGGGTGAGCGCAGGATGAGCAAGAGCTGCACGCCGAACAGCGCCAGGGACAACACCAGACAAGCCGCCTCGCCCCAATAGGCGCCGACCAGTCCGCCCAGCGCGGCGCCCACCGGCCGCACACCCGCGTTGACGGTGAGGAACACTGCCGAGACGCGGCCCAACATGGCGTTGGGGGTGACGGTCTGGCGCAGAGTCAACGAAGTGATGACCCATAGGATCGGCCCAAAACCGAACAGGAAGAACGCCGTCGCGGCCAGTGCACCACTTGGAAAGAACCAGGTGCTCAGCATCACGGCAGAACCCAGGACTGACAGGGAGGGCCCGAGCTGAATGGCGCGGCCAAAAGGGATTGAAGCAACGATGCGCGGCGCCAGCAAGGCACCCATCATCATGCCAACGCCATAAATTGCCAAAGTGACACCCACGCCCGCGGCGCTCAAACCCAATACCCGTATGGCGTAAGGAACGTACGCCGCCTGCAAGACAAACCAGGCCAGGTTCCAGGCGACGGCCGTGAGCAAAATTGGCCGCAACAATTCATGCCGCCAAACCATGCGCACGCCGTCGGTCAGATCCAGAATGGGATGGCGAGGCGCAACAGCCCCGCGTGCCGGCTCGGCAATCCCGAACAAAACTGCCGCCGCCCCCAGCGACAACATGGTTGCCAATACAAATGCGCTGGACGCCCCAGACCACGCCACCAAGGCGCCGGCCAGCGCCGGTCCACCCGCATAGGCGGCACTGCGGGCCAATTCCAGGCGGCCATTGGCTTGCGCCAGCGACTCCCGTTTAACCAAGGCCGGCACCAGCGCTGGCGCAGCCACGCTGAACGCAACCGTGCCAATCGCCCCGGCGAATCCGAACACCGCCAGCAGCGGCAAACTCAAACCGCCCACAAGAAACGCCGCCAATAGCCCCAAGAGTGAAGCGGCGCGCAGCGCTTCGGCCCAGACCATGAGCTGCTTGCGTGAAACCCGGTCGGCCAACAGCCCCAAGGGAATCGACAACAACAGAAAAGGCAGGGACTGAAAAGTCGCCAGCAGGCCAATTTCACCCGGTCCGGAATTCAGCAGCAGCACCGCCACGATCGGCACCGCCGCCAGACTGATCTGTTCGGCGGTCTGGGCCGCCAGGTTGGACCACGCGAGCCGGTGAAAAGAACGGTTCAGCGCTGCACCTGGCCGCGCCTTCATGCTGCCCGGCCAAACTGCAAAATACCGTCATCCACTTTGCCAAAACGCAGCAACAGGATGTCCTTGGGGTAGTTTTGGTACAGGCGCCAGGGCGCCTTGGATCCTTGTTTGGGAAACAAATGCATCGAGCGCGCAAAGTAGCTGGATGAAAAATCAACCCAGGGTTGTGCCGTCACGCTGGCATCGCTGTTGCGCGGGACGGCATAGGCGATGCCGTGTTTTTGCAGGTGGTTCAGAAGGCGGCAGACGTATTCACAGGTGAGGTCGCATTTGAGCGTCCATGACGCGTTGGTGTAGCCAAAACTTGACGCCAGATTGGGGATGCCGCTGTACATCAGGCCTTTGTAATTCATGGTCTTGGACATGTCCTGGCGCTGGCCATCAACCGTAAGCTGCAGGCCTCCCAACACCTGCAAATTCAAGCCCGTCGCGGTGACGATCAGGTCGGCATCGAGCTGTTGGCCTGATTTGAGCAACAGCCCTTTTTCGTTGAAGCTCACGATCTGGTCGGTGACCACAGAAGCGCGACCCGATTTGATGG
>JANNYX010000036.1:0-5023 GCA_031410295.1 Rhodoferax sp. | reverse complement strand
CCTTCATATCGCGTTGGCTGGTGGCCGCGCCCGTGGTCCCGGTTGTAATGGGCCCGGGGTTGGCCTTGTGCCAGGCGTCTTGCGCGCTTTGCAGGCGGTCGCGCTCGGCCAGCAAGGCGGCATTGATGGGCGCCAGGTCGGCCACGATGGCGTCAAAACCCCGCCAGAATTGTTCTTCAGAGACGCCAGTGCCGGGCAACACCTTCTGGTTAATGAACATATGCAGGTTGCTGGCGACTTGCAGGCGGTGGACAGAGGTGCGTTGGGTCATGGTGAAAATAACAAATAAGGCTTCAACGGGCCGGGCCCGATCGGGATCAGGCCGGCAAAAAAAAAGGGTTCAATCAAAAAAAGAAAGCACATCGCGCAAACTGGCGCCGGTTTTAACGGGTTGTGTGCCCAGTTCTTCAAACGGCATGTTTTGCCGGTTGACCCACAGCGTCTGGTACCCAAACCAGGTGGCGGCCAGGGCGTCCCAGCTGTTGCTGCTGACAAAAACGATTTTAGCGGCTGGCAGACCGCACGCCGCCTCGCCCAGCGCGTAGGCCTCGGGATGGGTTTTGTACTTGCGCACGGCATCGACGCTGATGACATGGTCCAGCACGTCGGCGAGGCCCGCCGCCGCCACGGCGGCGTTGAGCATCCCCGGGTCGCCGTTGGAAAGAATGCCGGTCTGGATGCCGAGCGCCTTCAAGGCCAGCAACACCTCGCGGTTCTCCGGGTAGGCGGTGAGGTGTTTGTATTGCGCCACCAGTTGGCCGATGCGGCCGTCTTTGTGCTCGATGTTGCGCATCGAAGCATCTGCCGCGCCAATGCGTTTGACGGCATACACCAGCGCCGCACGCGTGAGTTCTGAAAACGGCTGGTAAAACGCGCCGTCATTGCTGGTGGTGACCAGGCGCGTGTATTCAATTTGTTTGTCGCGCCACAAGATACTGATGGCCTGGCCCTGGCCGGGGAAGAGTTTTTCCGCCAGCTGCGCGACGCTGTAGACATCCAACAAAGTGCCATAGGCGTCAAACAGGGCGGCGCGGGGTGGGGCGGGTGTTGTCATGGTGGCGTGCGGCGGGTTGGGTATTGACGCCGCAAAGGCACGGCTGCACCGGATTATCAATTGACGACAATCGCTTGCCACAAAAGACGCCCGCCATCACAGACCCCCACCATGACAGACGCCATCCCTGCCCCTCAGGCACGCCACCCGCGTGCTGCGTTGCGCGCCATCGCTCTTTTTGAAGCGCTCAAAGGCCTGGCGGCGTTGGCCGCCCTGCTCGGTGTGGTGGATCTGATGCACCGCGACGTGCACCGCCTGGCGATGGACCTGATCGGGCGTTTCGGCCTGGATCCGCAGGCACATTACCCAACGCTGTTGCTGCATTACGCTGACTTGTTGCCCGGCGCGGACGTGCGCACTGCGCTGCTTGTGGGCGCCGCATACATCGCGCTGCGCTGGAGCGAGGCTTTCGGGTTGTGGCATGACCGCGCCTGGGGCGAATGGCTGGGCGCGCTTTCAGGGGGCCTCTATCTGCCGTTTGAGATCAGCCACCTGGTTCACCGGCCCTCCCTAAGCGGCTGGCTGGTGCTCCTGGCCAACCTGGCTTTGGTGGCGTATTTGTTGTGGGTTCTGCGCAAGCGGCGAAGTCGAACCTGAGCAGCGGCGCAAGCAGTCTGGAGCAGGCAGTAGGGCGCAAGCAGTCCGGCGCAGGAAAGCCGGCATTGGCAATCCATCAGGGCGCCACCCGTACCTTATTTCGGCTGAATTTCGCCCCACAAAGTCGACACCGGCACCATCCACAACTTGCCTGCGCCGTCAAAGACGGGGCCGGGCCGGGTTTCGCTGCCATCGTAAAGGATGATGCCGAGCTTGAAGTTTTTCCCGACCTTGCCGTGCAGGATCTTGAGTCCGGAAAAATCGCGGTTGCGCACGCTGTCGCTGGCCAGCACGTCGATTCCGATGACGTGGCCTTTCTCATTGGCCACGACCAGGTCGACCTGCTGCTGGTCGTGGTCGCGGTAATGGGCAAAGCGGTAGCGATGGGTCGAGGCGCTGGCGTGTTTTTTCAGCTCGCCAAAAACAAAACTCTCCAGCACCTGCGCCATCTCGGGGCTCCACAAGGCGCCCGGTTCGGCGCGTTCGCGGTAACGCGCCACGGCGTTTTGATCGAGCAAATCTGCCAGTTGTCCGCTGTCGACAAAATGCAGTTTGTCGGCTTTGACCATGCGGCTGGGGTCTTCCAGCAGGGCGTCGGTGCTGTCTTCACAACCCAGCGCCGGCAGTCGCTGTACCAGGAACATCAGCTCCAGCGCCTGCATGTAACGCTCGGCGGTTTTGGAGTCAAAACCCATGCTCAAGCCAAACTGGCGAAAATTGCACAGGCCGCCGCTGGCCCGGGCCAGCACTTCGAGCAGTTCGATCAGGCGCGCCGGGCGGTCAAAGGCGAGAACCTTGCGCACTTCCTGCAAATCGGAGGGCAAGGGCGCCACCCGTGGCGGCAGGCCGGCCTTGATTTCGCGTGGGCTTAGTTTGCGCACCACCTCGTGTTCATGGATCAACTGGTTTTGCAGGTGTTTTTTCAGCCAGGCGTGGCGGCTTCGGGACTTGCTGCGCGCGATGGCTTCGAGAAAGCCGCCTTTTAGCGCCAGTTCGACCAGCGCTTCGCCGTTGTGGTGCGCGCCCGCCTTGGCCTTGAGTTGCCCGAGCTGGCCGGCAAACACCGCGTCAAGCCAATTGGCGTGTGTACCCTTCAGCTCGCTTTGTGACGGCAAGTCCAGGCGGATGCTGTGCGCGCGCAGGCCAATTTTGTCGATGAGCGCAGGCGGTACGACGTTGACCGGGTAGGTGGTGTCGTCGGGCAGGCGCGTAAGGTCCAGCGCCGACGTCAGCAAAAAGCGGCCGGCCTGTTTGTCTTTGGGACCTTTGTCGAGGGCGGCTTTGATGGCGCCCAGCAGTTGGGGCGCGCGTTGCGCCTCCAGGATGGTCAGCTGCGCGTGGCCCTGGATCAGGGCCGCCGGGTCGCGCACGGCGGCCTGGCGCGTCTCTTCGATATTCAGGTCCAGCAGCGTGCGTTTCTCGCCACCGACCGCGCGGGCCAGCAATGCCGCGCTGCGCGGGCCTTCGAGTTTGGCGGCGCCGGTGACGTCGCCGTCCCCTTCGTCCCCGTCGCTCTCTTCCTCCTTGGCGGCAATTTCTTCAAGGTAGGCCGAGTGGCGCGGTCCCTGAACGATCACCACCGGGTGGTGGGCCAGCGCCTCTTTGACGCGCGCAGCAACTTTGCGGTGTTCCAGATTCGGCACGGGCAGGCGCAGGGTGGGCATGGCGGACTCCAGATAAATAAACAGTGCGGCAGAAGCAAAAATTGCCGTGCCACATGGAATTTACCACAAATTATCAGCCCAGAGGTTCAAAATTACTACCAGATCAGGAGCGAACAATCTATATTATTTGTCGGCCTTTATCCGACTGAGTTATATACCTCGACATACCGCAAGATTTTCCAGCACTTAAACCGATGGTAGGCCGTGCCGTTTCGCTCAGGCGCCTGCGCCACTTTGCACCCGCGAGACTGAGTGCAAACCAAAAACACCAATCACAATGAAGGTGATGAAGACCAGTTTGAGCGCGGTGGCCGGTTCGCGGAAATAAAAAATCCCGATCGCCGCTGTCGCCACCGTGCCCGCACCCGACCAGACTGCGTAGGTGATGCTCAAATCGAGGGTCTTGGTCACAAATGCGTTGCAACTGAAGGCGCAGGCATAAAAGGCAAACATGAAAATCGACGGTGCCAGGTGAGTGAAGCCGTGCGATAGTTTCATGCTGGTGGTGCCGGCGATTTCAAATACGATGGCTACTGCCAGCAGGGTCCAGGCTTGCGGCAGCGTTGGCGTGTAGGCGTGTAAGAAGTTGATCAAAATGGTCGACTCAAGGATGGGCGTGCGCAAGTTAGGGGTGAGGCAAGGCTGAATCCGGGCACAGCATAGCAGCCTGAAAATGGCCGGGATCAAGGCAGATGGTTTACACAGGATGGGTCGATGCAGCCAAACAGTTCTTACAACCAGGAATCGATCGACAAATACCGCCAGCACGCTGCCGGTTATGACGCTTCGGCTGCGTTCACCATGCCGCTGCGCCGGCGCGCCATTGCCCTGTTGAATTTGCATCCCGGCGACCTGGTGCTGGACGTGGGCGCCGGTACCGGTTTGAGTTATGCGCTGCTGCGCGAGGCGGTGGGTGCTGATGGGCGCGTGCTGGCGTTCGAGCAAAGCCCCGACATGTTCGCGCAGGCGCAGGCGCGGTGTGCGCTGGAAGGCTGGGGCAATGTTTGGCAGGTCTGCGCCGCCGCCGAAACCGTGCAATTGCCAGCCCAAGCTGACGCCGTGCTCTTCAATTACACGCACGACATCGCGCGCTCGCCCGAAGCCGTCGCCAACATCATGCGCCAGCTCAAACCCGGCGCGCGGGTGGCCATGGCCGGCATGAAATTTTTCCCCTGGTGGACGGGGCCGTTGAACCTGCTGGCCTGGGCCAAAAACCGGCCCTACAACGCCTGTGCAGCGGATTTATGGGCGCCGTGGGACATCGTTGAAACGTATTGCAGCGGCTTGCAACGGCAATCGACACAATGGGGCATGGGTTATCTGGCGCACGGGGTCAAGAAAGGCAACAAGGCATGAATTCAGAACCTGGTTGCGAGGCGCCGCAAATGAACAAACCCTGGTCAAGGGGTGGGCGGTAATGCCTGATCGACGATGGAAGTAGCCGTGTGAAAATTTGCGTACTGGGCGCCGGCGCTCTGGGTTGCGCGATTGGCGGCACGCTGACCGAAGCCGGCAATGAAGTCTGGCTGGTTAACCGTGACGCCCGGCATGTCGAGGTGATGAACCGCGTCGGCCTCACGATGCGCACCGGCGGCGTGGACCGCGTCGTGAAAGTACGCGCGGCAACCCATGCCAGTGGCATTGATTTGGCCAGCGGTCCGGTCGAACTCATCATCGTTCTGGTGAAATCGTTCCACACGCGCGAGGT
>JANNYX010000035.1:0-1522 GCA_031410295.1 Rhodoferax sp. | reverse complement strand
ATTGGCAGCCGTTTTCCCAGTCGAAGGACCTCACAGCGACGCCGAAAAACCTGCGCATCCTGGGCGAAGACCTGGTCATGTTCCGTGACGGGCAGGGCCGCGCGGGCGTGCTCACGCCGCGTTGCATCCACCGCGGCACGTCGCTCTTTTATGGCAAGGTCGACGACCACGGCATCCGCTGCTGTTACCACGGCTGGCAGTTTGACGTGCAGGGGCGCTGCCTGGACCAACCTTGTGAACCCGCCGGCAGCACCTTCAAGGACCGGGTGCGCCAGCCCTGGTACCCGGTAGAGGAGCGTTATGGCCTGGCCTTCATCTACATGGGGCCGCTGGACAAAAAGCCGCTGCTGCCGAAGTGGGACATTCTGGAGGCCTGTGGGCCGGACGATCTGGTGATGGCGATCGGCCCGTCGGGCATCGGCGTCGGCGGTGATGAGTCGGTGGCCAGCGTGCCCTGGAGCTGGCTGCAGGACTACGAAAACACCATGGACCCGTTTCACGTGCCGATCCTGCACGCCAGTTTCACCGAGGTGCATTTTCACCCCGAGATGGCCATCATGCCCGACGTCACCTATGCCATGACCGACATCGGCATGCACTACAGCGCCCACCGCAAACTTGAAGACGGGCGCGACCTGGACCGCGTTTCGCCCTGCATCCTGCCCAATGTGCGCAGCGTGCCCGACGTGCAACTGGCTGCTGGCAACGCCACCCGCATTGGCTGGGTGGTGCCGATGGACGACGCCAACCATTTGTTGTTCCATGCCTATGTCACCAGCCAGGTCAATCCCAGTTGGTCGCGCGGGCGCAAACGGGAATGGGGCCAGATGAGCGACGAAGAGAAGCAGCGCCTGCCGGGCGACTGGGAAGCGCAGCATGGGCAAGGCGCCATCACGCTGCACAGCGATGAACATTTGGGCGCCAGCGACAAAGGCATCATCCAGTTGCGCAAGTTGTTGAAAAGCCAGATGCGCCTGGTGCAGCAGGGCGGCGACCCGATCGGTCTGGCCTACGACCCGGCCCAGGTGGTGCAGAAAGCCGGCAGCGGCAATTTCTACCGCACGCCGGCGGGCGAAGGCGCCTGAGGAAGCAAACTGTCTAACTTGCCTGCTTAACCTGTCTGACAATAGGTGGTTTTAACCACCTTTCTGGGCCGTTGCCAAGCCGCTGCCCACTTTAACGCATGACTAATTTCGCCCTGATCGGCCTTGGAAAAATGGGCGGCAACATGGCGCGCCGCCTGGTTCAGGGCGGCCTGCGCCCGATCCTGTTTGACCAGGACCTGGCCTTGACCGCGTCGCTGGCCGCAGAGCTGGGATGTATCGCCGCCAAGAGTCCGACCGACGCTGCAACACAACTCGCTGGCCCGCGTGTGGTGTGGCTGATGTTGCCGTCGGGCCAGGTGACCGAGGACATGGTCAGCTTGGTGTCGGCGCACCTGCAAGCCGGTGATGTGCTGGTCGACGGCGGCAACAGCTTTTACAAAGACGCCATGCGCCGCGCCGCTGGCCTTGAAACAAAA
>JANNYX010000034.1:0-4111 GCA_031410295.1 Rhodoferax sp. | reverse complement strand
CCGCCCGCCCCGCCCCCAATTTGCTCTTTGCCCCGCGCCGCGTCAGCGGCGTAGGGGGTGCCCCCTCCCATTCTTAAAACCGCCAGCGCTACCAAAGCAGTAGCTGCTTGCGCATATTTCACGACGGCCAAAGCCTTGTTTTTCTTATGGATCAGACGCAGCAGCCGCTCGCGCCCGCCAAACAGCCGCTCGCTGGCCGAGATTTCCATCACCAGGACCTCGGTAACACCAGCTGCAGCGGCAATCGTTGGCGCACGTCCATTCGTCGGCGTGTCGGTGCCCACGCTCACCCGCGCCACCTTGGGCGTGAATTGCAGGGCTTGCCAGCCCAAGGCGGTGAGCGGGTCAGCGGTGGCATCGGCAGCATCGGCGCCTTCGCCGCTTTGATCCGCGCCCGGGCCTTGCGGCGCATCAGGCTGCAACGCGATCCAGTGCATCGTGATCCTTATCCAGAGAATGCTCCGGCGGAAATGTCAGCAATTTGGCGCCAGCCTGCGAGTTGTCCTGCGCCTGAAGGATCGAAAAAATCGGCTGCGGGTCGATGCCGAACCCTTCGAGCAGCCCGGTTTGACCAGTTTTGACCGCCGCGCCAGATTGAATGGCCGATTCAGCAGCTTTTTCAACACCTTTTCCCACCGCCAAAAGCGCCCCCAGTCGCGCCGGCCGCGCCACCAATGTGAGCGCCTGCTCCAAGGGTGGGCCGCGCCGTTTCTGAATATTCACCAAAAGTGCGTCCCCCTCCAGCGGATTCGACGTGATCACCCGCAATACCGCCGGCGAGGACTCGTGTTGCGCGCGCGCCGGGCGCATCACAAACAACAGCTTGTGGTGCAAAGCGGCGGCGATTTGCAGGCGGCGCAAGGCATCGGCCCGCGCCTGCGGCAGCCAGGCCAGCACGGCAGCCACGTCTTTGCAGCGCAGCGCCTGCTCAGTGGCCCACATGCGGCTGGCCGGGGTGGGGGTCTGGATGCACAACAGCCGCGCCGGATCCAGCCCTTGGCCCGCCAGCCCAGGCGCAAACGGCGCATGCGGCGCACCCACCAACACCAGCGCTCCTTGCGTGCGGCACAACGCAGGCAACAACAGCCGCCAGTCGTTGTGCCCGCTGTACGCCTGCAACACCTCAATCAGCGCCCCCACCGGCCAGCCGCCGCCGGGCAACTGGGCGTTGAGCAGGGCGTCGCCGGTGGGCACGGTGTGGCCTTGGGAGGCAGCCAGCTCGTCAGCCTGCCAAATCTGGGGAATACCTGCGACGGGCTTGATCGCATGGATGGGTAAGGGTTTCACGACACTACTGTTTAAAATAACAGTATACTGAAACCAAGCTGACGCGCCAAGGGTCAATTCGCCTGAGAACTCCGGTTTTCAGGCTTTTCCCTCGGCAGGACATCACGCAAACTCCGCCCAAGACTATCTTTTTAGATATAAACTCCCAATGAACGGCAAGCAGGTCATCGCCAGATTAAAAGAGGCGGGCTGGGTTCTGATCCGCACTGAGGGTAGCCACCACCAGTTTGGCAAAGATGGCAAACGCACCACTGTGCCGCTGCATGGTGCGCACGATCTTAAGCCGGGGACCCTGGCTGGCATTCAACGGCAAACAGGTGTCAAACTGAAATAGGGCTGCATATATGAACCTTCTTTACCCCGCCAGTTTTGAACCGCAACCCGAAGGCGGCTTCACCGTGCTGTTCCGCGACATTCCTGAGGCCATTACCGAAGGCGACACGCTGGACGAAGCCTTACTGCACGCACAGGAAGTGCTGAGCCTGTGCCTGCGCGGGCGCATTGAGGACGGGCAACCCATCCCACTGCCCAGCATCGTGAAAGACAAACCGGCGAAAACGGCAACAAAAGGCGCACGCACCCACAAAAATGTCCATATGGTGGCCCCCGACGCGCAAGCACAGTCCGCCGTGCTCCTGCGCCTGGCGCGAGCCGGGCGGCCGCTGTCCGAGTTGGCCCGTGCGCTGGACACCTCCTGGGCTGCTGCGCAGCGCCTCGAAGACCCGCACCATTGGCCCAGCCTGAAGCAGCTTGACCGCGCTGCCAGGGTTTTGGGGCGCAGGCTGGTGTTGTCGTTTGAGTGAGTTGCCAAAACCGCTAAATCCACGGGTGAAAAATGAGCGTATTCAAATACTTCTCTCTCGAAGGCGGGCTGCGCTTCCTATCCACTTGGGCTCTGCGGATAACGCCGCCTGATCAATTTAACGATCCTTTTGAAATGCGCCCGCGATTTACTGCGATGACCATAAGTCGGGCTCAGGAATCGTTTCCCGATGTGTTGCGCGAAGAACTCACCAAAGTTTTTACCGAACAAGCGGCAAAAGAGGGTGTCGCAGTACGGGAAGAGCAATTGACAGCAGTTGTCAGCTATTTGATGGCGTCGACAAATGATGAAGGTGCAAATGAATTTGTACAACGTCTGGGAACAACCCCCGACCCAAAAGCCTCGGCAATCCTCGACGGGTTTCGTTTTCAAATTCAGGCAAGCTTGCCAACCCTATGGACTCAAATTGACTCGCAAATGCCCGTCTTTAATCAAGCGTTTGAAAACGCAATCGGAACGAGTCTTCGAAAGTTCATGGGGGTGACTTGTCTGAGCGGTAGTCAAAAAAATCCCCTCATGTGGTCTCACTATGCGGACGGGCATCAGGGGCTAATGATTGAATTCAACGAAACCCACTCGACATTTAACAGGCGACGACATTCAAGCGATGAGTTCGGCTTTCTAAGGCGTGTCGCCTATTCAGACACTCGACCCAATATCGAATTGCTGGAAGGCGACGAAGTCTTCGTCCAGATGGCGTTGATAAAAGCGCTTGATTGGGCTTATGAGCAGGAGCAAAGATTCATTTGGCCTTTGGAACTCGCTGACCGTCAAGTCGCCACCTCATCGGAAACAATCTATTTAATTGACGTACCGCCCTCCGCTATAAAAACCGTCACGATGGGTTGCAAGGCCAGTGACGCCGCTTTCCAGAAGGTCACTGCCGAGCTTTCAAACCATCGCGCTGCAGCCCATGTCAACAGACGCCGATCAAAAATCGCCGATGACTGCTTCGAATTGCTGTACCTGCCTATCGAATGATTTCCGGGTCAATTGAGACAATTCTTAAACCCAAGCGCCTAAATCCGCAACCCCGCCAGCTTCGGATCATCCGGCGGGTACTTCAAGCCCAGCGACTTGAGTTTGTCCCGCACCAGGGTGGCGATCATCAGGTTGCGGTGGGTCTTGGAATTGGCCGGCACCACGGTCCACGGGGCATGCGGCGTGCTGGTGGCGCCGAGCAGGGCGCCATAGGCCTTTTGGTAATCGGCCCACTGTTTGCGCACTTCAACGTCGCCCACGCTGAACTTCCAGCGTTTGCTCGGGTCGTCAACACGCTCTTGCAGGCGCTGGCGTTGCTCCTCAAAGCTGATGTGCAGCATGAACTTCATCACCACGGTTCCGGTCTCGGCCAGCAGGCGCTCGAAATCGTTGATGTGGGCAAAACGCTGGCGCGTCTGCTGTGGCGTGATCCAGCCATTGACCACCGGCACCAGCACGTCTTCATAGTGGCTGCGGTTGAAGATCATCACCTCGCCCGCCGCTGGCACATGTTGGTGGATGCGCCAGAGGTAGTCGTGCGCACGCTCGGTTTCGGTGGGCGCCTTCCAGCCCAAGGCGTGCACACCCAGCGCCGTGGTGCGGCCAAACACGCCGCGAATCGTGCCATCCTTGCCCGAGGTGTCAGTGCCCTGCAGCACCACCAGCAGTTTGAAGCGCCGGTCGGCGTAAAAAAGATCTTGCAAGGTGTCAATCTCCAGCGCCAACGCATCGACCGCCGCCTTGTCTTTGGCTTTGTCGCCGCTGCTGAAAGGTTTGGCCGAAGGGTCACAGCCATCGAGCTTGAAGGGTTTGCCATTCGCGTCCGTAGGGGCTTGCCACGGCGCCAGCAGGGCGTCTTTTTTGCCGTTGTTTTTGGCCATGCTGATAGGGTCCTATTTTTGCCCCATCACAAAATCAATAAACCCGCGCTCGACATTGGTGGCAATCAGCTTCACGCGCACCTTGTCGCCCACGCCCAGACCGGCGGTGGTGGTCACCACTTTGCCTTCGGCAGGCGGC
>JANNYX010000033.1:0-3656 GCA_031410295.1 Rhodoferax sp. | reverse complement strand
AAGCCTGGCTGAAGGTGGTCAAAACGCAAAATCTGAAGCCCGACTGACGCTCCACCCAAGCTCCGCCCAAGCTCCACCGAAGCTCCGCCCGAGCTGCGCCAAAAAGCAGTTCGCTTATTGAGCCGCCTTCAGCAAGGTGCGCGTGTACTCATTTTTCGGAGCGGAAAATACCTGCTCCATCGGGCCTGATTCAAGGATCTGCGCGTCGCGCATGACGATCACGTGGTGGGCCATGGCGCGGATTACGGCGACGTCGTGGGTGATCAGCAGGTAACTCAGACCGCGCTGACGCTGCAGCCCCTGCAAAAGCGCCAGCACCTGTTTTTGGATCGTCACGTCCAACGCGCTGGTCGGCTCGTCAAGCACCAGCAGCTGGGGCTCCACGATCAGCGCGCGGGCAATCGCCATGCGCTGACGCTGGCCGCCCGAGAACTCGTGCGGGTAACGCTCCAACAGCGCGGGAAACTGAGATTCAGTCAGTCCCACGTCTTGCAGCGCTTTAAGAACCTGTGTGCGTCGCTCTTCTTTTGTGAGCAAAGGCGCATGCACCAACAGCCCTTCGCCAACGATTTCGGCCACTGTGAGACGCGGTGACAGCGACGAAAACGGGTCTTGAAACACCACCTGCATGGTCTTGCGAAGCGCGAGCGTCTTCGATTTGTCCTGCCAACTTTGTCCATTGAGCAGCAACTGCCCGCCAAACGGCAGCAGCCCCAACGCTGCTAATGCCAGGGTTGATTTTCCCGAGCCAGATTCACCGACCACCCCCAGTGTCTGCCCGGCGCGCACTTCAAAATCGGCGCCATTCACCGCAACAAAACGCCCTGTCTTGAACCAGCCTTTGATGCCGGGAATCGGCACGGGATAAGCCACCTGCAAGTTCTTGCCGACCAGCAGGGTTTGCATTGCGGGCGCGTCGCTGCTGGAGGCTGCGGCAATTTCCACCACATCGCGCGTCGCCCTGCTGTTGATGAGTTTCTGCGTGTAGGCGTGTTTCGGCGTGGCGAAAACTTCAGCAACCGTGCCCTGCTCCACAATCACGCCGTTTTCCATGATCGCCACGCGGTCGGCAAATCGGCGCACCAGGTTCAGGTCATGCGTGATCATGACCACCGCCATGCCGTTCTCTTTTTGCAGCTCGGTGATCAAATCCAGAATCTGGCCGCGCACGGTGACATCCAGCGCGGTGGTGGGCTCGTCGGCCAGCAGAAGTTTGGGTTTGCAAGCCAGCGCCATGGCAATCATGGCGCGTTGACGCTGGCCGCCACTCAACTGGTGGGGGTAGGATTCTGACCGTCTTTGCGGTTCAGAAATGCCCGTTTTAGCTATTAAATCTATTGCTAACAACCTAGATTCTTCGACGGCCTTACCCTGCTTTTCTTCTATAACTTCTGCAATCTGACGATTTATCGTCATCAAAGGGTTCAGCGCTGTCATCGGCTCCTGAAAAATCATCGCGATATCGCGCCCGCGGATGCCCCGCATGACCACCATGGGCAGCTTCAACAAATCCACTTCGAGCTGGCTTGCCGTGCCGGCATCAAGACCGCGAAACATCACCTCGCCCTTGACCTGTGCATCTTGCAGCAGGCGCAACAAACTCAGCGCTGTCACCGTTTTACCCGAGCCGGATTCACCAACGATGGCGAGTTTTTCACCCGGCGCGATGGAGAAATCAATGCCGCGCACGACCTCGTTGCCGGCAAATGCGACACGCAGGCCTTTGACTTCAAGCAGTGGACGGGATTTTTGGCTTCGCCCTTGCGGAGCCGCCGGGTCACTCCTGGAAAAATTCGCCCCCTCGGCATTCTGCGAGGACGCGTCAGTGCCGGGTATGGGGGTCGTCATTGGTCTGCCTTGCGCGGGTCCAGGGCATCACGCAGCGCGTCGCCCATAAAGGTCAGCAACAACAAAGTGATGACCAAAACGGCGAAGGTCGAGAGTGAAATCCACCAGGCGTCGATGCTGTTTTTGCCTTGCGACAAAAGCTCCCCCAAGGACGGTGTGCCCGGTGGCACGCCCAGGCCGAGAAAATCCAGCGATGTGAGAGCCAGAATCGCGCCGCTCATGCGAAACGGCAGGAACGTGACCACCGGCGTCAGGCTGTTGGGCAAAATATGCCGCCAGATGATCTGCCAATTGCCGACACCCAACGCCCGCGCGGCGCGCACGTAGTCCAACTGGCGGTTGCGGAAAAACTCGGCGCGCACGTAGTCCGAGAGGCCCATCCAGCCAAAGAGGCTGAGCAAAATCAGCAACAGAGAGATGCTGGGCGCAAACACGGCGCTGAAAATGATCAGCAAATACAGCTCCGGCATGGAGCCCCATATTTCGATGAAGCGCTGAAACGCCAAGTCGGTCTTGCCACCGAAGAAGCCTTGCAGCGCCCCCGTCACGATGCCAAGGATGACACCGACGACCGTCAAGGCCAGCGCAAACAACACACTCACCCGAAAGCCGTAGATCAACTGCGCCAACAGGTCGCGCCCGCGATCATCGGTGCCCAGCCAGTTGTCGCGGGTTGGCGCGGCGGGGTTGGGCGACTTGGCGAAATAGTTCAGCGTTTTGGCGCCGTAGGGGTTGGGGGCAAACACGGCCCAATTGCCCGGTTTGGCGAACTGGTCGCGGATGAACGGGTCGAGGTAATCGGTGTTGGTTTCGAAATCGCCGCCAAAGGTTTTCTCGGCATAGTCGCGGGCGATCGGAAAATAGGTTTGGCCTTCATAACGCACCACCAGCGGCCGGTCGTTCGAGACCAATTCAGCGCCCAGGCTCAGTACCACCAGCACGCAGAAAACAACCAGACTCCAGAAGCCCAGGCGATTGCGCCTGAAACGCAGCCAGGCGCGGCGGGAGGGAGAAGCCCCCACGCTTGTCACTGCGTGTACTGCGCTGCCCCCATCGGCAGGCATGCCCTGCGCTTCGCTTGTGCGTGGGGCTGTGCTTGCTTGGGGCGGCCCTGCGCGGCGCGCGGCGGCGGCTTCGGTGGAGTCAGTCAAACTTCACCCTTGGGTCCACCCACACGTAAGACAAATCACTCACCAACTTTGTCACCAGCCCGATCAGCGTGAACAGGTACAAGGTGCCGAGCACCACCGGGTAGTCGCGCCGGATCACGCTCTCGTAACTCAACAGGCCCAGGCCGTCGAGGGAAAACAGCGTTTCGATCAACAGCGAGCCGGCGAAGAAGGCGCCGATGAACGCCGCCGGAAAGCCGGTGATGATCGGGATCAGCGCGTTGCGGAACACGTGTTTCCACAACACCTGGCGGTCCGAGAGGCCCTTGGCCCGCGCGGTGACAACATACTGTTTGCGGATTTCTTCCAGGAAGGCGTTTTTGGTCAGCATGGCCGTCACGGCAAAACTGCCCAGCACCATGGACGTGATGGGCATGGCGATGTGCCAAAGGTAGTCCACAATTTTCGCGCCCAGGCTCAGTTCGTCCCAGTTGGGCGACGTTAAGCCGCGCAGTGGAAACCATTGCAGTTGCCCGCCAAAAACCACCAAGAGCGCCACGCCCAGCACGAAGCCCGGGATGGCGTACCCGAGCAGGATCAACAGAGTGGTGATGAGGTCAAAACGCGAGCCGGCGCGCACCGCCTTGGCCACGCCCAACGGCACGGCGATCAGGTAACTGATGAAAAATGTCCATAGGC
>JANNYX010000032.1:0-2838 GCA_031410295.1 Rhodoferax sp. | reverse complement strand
CCCGTGCGGTAGGCCTCGGCGATGTCACTGTTGCTGCTGATGATCTGGCCGCCGCCGGGGTAGTCGGGACCGGGGATCAAGGTGAGCAATTCTTCGTCTGACAAGTTCGGTGACTTGATCAGGGCCACACAGGCGTCGGCCACTTCACGCAAGTTGTGGCTCGGGATTTCGGTGGCCAGGCCGACCGCGATGCCACTGGCGCCATTGAGCAGATTGAAGGGAAGGCGCGCCGGCAGCTGGGCCGGCTCCTCAGTGGAGCCGTCGTAATTGGGGATGAAGTCGACCGTGCCTTCGTCAATTTCGCCCATCAAAAGCGAGGTGATTCGGGCCAGCCGCGCTTCGGTGTAACGCATCGCCGCCGCGCCGTCACCATCGCGCGAGCCAAAGTTGCCCTGGCCGTCCACCAGCGGGTAACGTTGCGAAAAATCCTGCGCCATGCGCACCAGGGCGTCGTAGGCCGACTGGTCGCCGTGCGGGTGAAAACGGCCCAGCACATCGCCCACCACGCGCGCACTTTTGACCGGTTTGGCACCCGAGTTTCCATTGGCGCCGCCAAACCCCAGGCCCATGCGCTGCATGGCGTAGAGGATGCGCCGCTGCACCGGTTTTTGTCCGTCACAGACGTCCGGCAAGGCGCGGCCTTTGACGACGGAGAGGGCGTATTCGAGGTAAGCGCGTTGTGCGTAGGTGGCCAGGTTCAGGTCGTCATCGCCATCAGTGGCGTTTGCGCTGCCTGGTGCAGCGCCGAAAAGATCGGTCATTCAGTTTGCAAATATCGTTCGGTCTGTCTGTCGGTCGCCAAGGCAACGGAAGGCGGCGCGGCCAGGCTGCTGCCGGGCAGGCTGTGGGGAAAGGCACCACTGGTGGGGCCCGCGTTGGCGGGATCCCCTTCGGGCGGAAAGGGCGCGAGCATATTGCGCCGCCCGGACGCCCCACCCAACATCTCCATGCGTACGCGGGTGGCAAATTTAAGCTTTTCGCTGCCGCCGGAGGTGGGCGGTTTCAGGCCCGTATACAGCTGCATGACGGTCTTGACGTAATTTTGCGTCTCTTTGTAATTCGGTATCCGGTTGCCGGCTTTTTGCACCGCGCCTTCGCCGGCGTTGTAGGAGGCCAGCGCCAGCTCAAGCTGGCCCGGGAACATGGCGATCAGGTCACGCAGGTAACGCGTGCCAGCGCGAACATTGATTTTCGGGTCGTTGAGTTTTCGCTCCAGCGACATTTTTTTGTCGCCATCGACGCCGTAACGGCGGGCGGTGTCGGGCATCAACTGCATCAGGCCAATCGCGCCTTTGGGCGACACCGCGCCAACGTTGAAGCCGGACTCGGCGGCGATCAGCGCCTGCAGCAATTCGTAATCAACCTTGTAGGTGTTGGCAGCGTCCTTGATGTGGTGCTTGATCGCCTTGTAGTTCGGCGACACGTCAAAAAATGTCAGCAATTTGGCCGGCACAACCGGTACGGCGCCCAGACGCACCGGAACGTCTTCTGGCGCTCCCTTGGGGGTCTTGGTGGTATCGAAACTCTCGCCACCTTTGTAGAACAACTCATAGCGGCTGTCGGTTTTTTCGTTGGCGAAATGCGCCACGCCGCGCTCGTCGATATAACCCCACACATCGGCGTGCGCGAATTGCTGCGAAATTAATAGCAGACAACCCAATAGAATTGACGGCCTAAGGCTGATTTTGTTCATCGGTATTAAAAGTAGTGTCGCTCAAAGCCACTCCAGCGTCAATTCGACCTGCAAACCATCGCTAAATATCGACTTCCACGGTGTCGCCATGGATTTCCATCAACTCGCGCCGGGCGGCTGCCTCGCCCTTGCCCATCAGTTTGGAGATCAGTTGCTCGGTTGCCGCAAAATCCATCGCTCCGAGCGCCACCGGCAGCAGGCGGCGGGTGTCCGGGTTCAGCGTGGTGTCCCACAACTGCTCGGCGTTCATTTCGCCCAGGCCCTTGAAGCGGCTGATGCTCCAGGCGCCTTCGCGTACCCCCTCTTTGCGCAGTTTATCCAGAATTGCCGTCAATTCACCGGCGTCCAGCGCATAACTCTTGGAAGCCGGTTTTTTTCCACGCGCCGGCGCATCCACGCGAAACAGCGGCGGGCGCGACACGTAGACATGGCCGGTTTCGATCAACCTCGGGAAATGGCGGAAAAACAGCGTCAGGAGCAGCACCTGGATGTGTGAGCCGTCGACATCAGCGTCGCTCAATATGCACACCTTGCCGTAGCGCAAACCGCTCAGATCGGGCGTGTTTGCCTCGGTGTAAGGCCCGGGGCCGTGCGGGTCAACGCCGATGGCCACGGAAATATCGTGAATTTCGGTGTTGCCAAAAAGGCGGTCGCGCTCGACTTCCCAGGTGTTGAGAACCTTGCCGCGCAGTGGCAGGATCGCCTGGCTTTCCTTGTCGCGGCCCATTTTGGCGCTGCCGCCGGCAGAGTCGCCCTCGACCAGAAACACTTCGTTGTGCGAAATGTCGCGGCTTTCACAATCGGTGAGTTTGCCGGGCAATACTGCCACGCCTGAACTCTTGCGCTTTTCAACCTTCTGGCCGGCTTTTTGGCGCGATTGGGCGGCGCGAATCGCCAGTTCGGCGAGTCTTTTGCCGTATTCGACGTGCTGGTTGAGCCACAACTCCAGCGCCGGGCGCACGAAGCTGGAGACCAGGCGCACGGCGTCGCGCGAATTCAGCCGTTCCTTGATCTGGCCCTGGAATTGCGGGTCGAGCACCTTGGCGCTCAAGACGTAACTGGCGCGGGCGAAGACGTCTTCGGGCAGGAGTTTCACACCCTTGGGCAAGAGTGAATGCAGCTCGATGAAACTTTTCACTGCCGTA
>JANNYX010000031.1:0-8214 GCA_031410295.1 Rhodoferax sp. | reverse complement strand
CAGCTTGACCCGGCCATCGCGGCCAAACGGCCTTTGAGTTTTTTTGACTATGGCCTGGGCCGCGTCACCGTAGTTGATCAAGGCGGCCCGGACTTTGTGACCCATATGGCACTGCTTGACGCACTTAAATCATGGGGATTTCCGGTTTCTGAGATGGTGGATATCGCCCATGGCGCTTCTGAATTGATAGCTTATCACCAACGCGTGGGCAAACAACGTGACGCGCTCGGTTTTGATATCGATGGCGTGGTTTACAAGGTCAACAGCCTGGCGCTGCAACGCCAGCTCGGGTTTGTGACGCGCGAACCGCGTTGGGCGGTTGCGCACAAATACCCGGCGCAGGAACAGATCACGACGGTTTTGGCGATCGATATTCAAGTCGGCAGAACCGGCAAACTCACGCCTGTCGCTAAATTGTCGCCAGTGTTTGTCGGCGGCACAACCGTCTCCAACGCCACGCTGCACAATGAAGACGAAGCCCGCCGCAAGGATGTGCGCGTCGGCGACACCGTGATCGTGCGCCGTGCTGGCGACGTGATCCCTGAGGTGGTGTCGGTACTGCTTGACAAACGTGTGGGCGCGGCGGCGCAGTTCACGATGCCGCGCACTTGCCCGGTGTGTGGCAGTGCCGCCGTGCGAGAAGAAGACGAAGCCGATTACCGTTGCACGGGGGGCCTGTTTTGCAGCGCGCAACGAAAGCAGGCGATTTTGCATTTTGCCCAGCGCCGGGCGGTTGAGGTCGAGGGATTGGGGGAGAAATTGGTGGACCAACTGGTGGACAGCGACGTAATCAAGACCTTGCCGGATTTGTACCGCCTGGGCTTGTCTTCTTTTGCGGCGTTGGACAGAATGGCCGACAGGTCGGCAAGAAATATCGTTGATTCGCTACAAAAATCGAAGCAAACGACTTTGCCCAGGTTCCTTTACGGTTTGGGAATCCGGCACGTGGGAGAAGCCACCGCCAAAGCCCTGGCCCGCCACTTTGGCAAGCTTGATGCAATCATGGCGGCGGCGCAAGACGAATTGGTCGGAGTCGCAGATGTTGGGCCCATCGTCGCAAAGAGCCTGCGCACTTTTTTTGACCAGGGACATAACCGGGAAGTGGTTGAGCAACTGCGCGCCTGTGGCATCACCTGGGACGAAGGCGAACCTGCAGGCCAGGCGCCCAAGCCTCTCACAGGAAGAACCTTTGTCATCACTGGCACGTTGCCGACTTTGGGTCGCGACGAAGCACGCGACTTGCTGGAAGCAGCTGGCGCCAAGGTCGCCGGGTCCGTCAGCAAGAAGACCAGTTACGTCTTGGCAGGTGCCGATGCTGGCAGCAAGCTGGAGAAGGCGCGCGAACTGGGCGTGCAGGTGATTGACGAAAATGCAATGAAGGAGTTGCTCCATGGCCGTTCGTGAGATTCTGAAAATGGGTGACCCGCGGCTGCTGCGCGCAGCCGCGCCCTGCACCCGCTTTGACACCGATGATCTGCATTTGCTCATCACGGACATGCTCGATACCATGCGCGACGCCAACGGCGCCGGACTGGCTGCGCCACAGATTGGTGTTGATCTTCAACTGGTGATCTTTGGCACCGACGAAGTCAACCCGCGGTACCCGGACGCGCCTCCCGTGCCGCGCACGGTGTTGGTCAACCCGGTGATCACGCCTTTGGGCGATGAGGAAATTGAAGACTGGGAAGGGTGCCTGTCGGTGCCTGGTTTGCGCGGCGTGGTGCCGCGATTTGCAAAAATTCGCTACACCGGTTTTGACCAGTTTGGCGACCCGATCACGCGCGAGGTGGAGGGTTTCCATGCGCGGGTGGTGCAGCACGAGTGTGACCACCTGATTGGCATGTTGTACCCGATGCGGGTGCGCGATTTCTCAAAATTCGGCTATACCGAGGTCTTGTTCCCTGGAATTGCCGCGGCTGAGGACGACTGAACCTTGACCAGGCGGCAGAGGCCGGAGGGTCTGCCGCTATCAGACAGACTTGATCTGTACCTTGCGCCACTTGATCGGGCCGCCTGTGACACCTTTCACTCCCGCGCCGAACTGCAACGCAAACGGGCCGTTGGAGAACTTGCCGTGGCGCACGTTGGCAGTCTGCGCACCATTGAATTTCACGATGAGTTCGTCACCTTTGGCCTGGATCTCCAGCGTGTTCCACTGGCCCCCGGCCTTGTGCACGATGGGGACCGGGACGGCAGCTATATTGACAATTGCTCCAGTGCCGTAAGTCGGGTCCGGGCGGATGTCCCAGATATTGACTTCATAGGCGTTGTCGGCGGTGATCGTCGCGGGGTCGCTGGCGCGGATGAAGATCCCGCTGTTGGTATCGGTGGCCGCCCAGAACTCCGCGTAAATGGCGAAATCACGATAGGAATTCTTTGAAACGAGGAAGCCGCCCTTGCCTTGATCGGCGACGATGGCGCCACCCTCGGCCCGCCAATTGGCGTCGCCAAGCCGGCTCCAGTTTTCCATGCCTTTGTCGCCATCAAGCAGGGTGACCCAGCCGGTACCGTCCCGGCGGCTGGCGCAGGCGGCAAGGCCCACCACCGGTATCAGCAATCCCAGCCGCAGCAAGGTTGAGCGTTTCATCGTGAGTCTCCTTGGGTGTTTTATTGTGAAAACAGCAATGTACTGCCCGCACACTATCGCACGCTTGGGGGGAGGGCTGTCAAGCCGCCAGAGCCTCAAGCAGCTCGGTTTCGATCTCGATCTGCGCCTTGTTCTGCTGCAGCTGTGGACCATCGATCAAAAAGGTGTCGTCAACCCGTTCGCCCAGGGTCGCTACTTTCGCCAGTTGCAGGTTGATGTGGTGCGTCGCCAGCACGCGCGCCACGCTGTACAACAGGCCAACGCGGTCGGTCGCTGTGATGTTGAGCAGCCAGCGCTGGCCTTTTTCGTCCGGCCGCAAGCTCACGCGGGGCGCGATCGGGAAACTCTTGACCCGCCTTGAGACGCGGCCCTTGCTCGGTGGCGGCAACGCGCCGCCACGGCGGATGGTTTGGCTCAATCCGTGTTCCAGCAACGCCGTCAATTCGCGGAATTCAGCCTCACTGTCGGCGGTGTCAATTTGAAAGGTGTCCAGTGCGTGGCCATTTTTTGCCGTGTGGATGCGGGCGTCCAGGATGCTGAAGCCATGCTGGTCAAAATAACCGCAGATACGGGCAAAGAGGTCGGTTTGATCTGGCGTGTAGACCAGCACCTGCAGCCCTTCTCCGATAGGTGATCGCCGGGCCCGCACGATGGGTGTCAGGGTGCCGACGTGGCGTGACAACTGGCGCGTGTGCCAGGCAATGTCACCGGCGTCGTGGCGCATGAAATAACCGACGTCCAGCGTATCCCACAACACTTTGTGCGCTTCAAAGGGCAGGGCGGCCAGCGAGATCATCACCAATGCCTCGCGCTTGCGGGCCTCGATTTCAGCGTCGGCGTCAGGTGCGCGCCCGCCCAGGGCGCGCAAGCCCAGGCGGTACAGGTCTTCGAGCAGTTTGCCTTTCCAGGCGTTCCACACTTTCGGGCTGGTGCCGCGGATGTCGGCGACGGTGAACAGGTACAGCGCCGTCAGATACCGTTCGCTGCCAACCCGTTTGGCGAAAGCGGCGATCACGTCCGGGTCGCTCAGATCCGACTTTTGCGCGACGCGGCTCATGGTGAGGTGTTCGCTCACCAGGAACTCAATCAGGCGTGTGTCTGCGTCGTCAAATGCGTGCTGCTTGCAAAAACGCTTGGCGTCCCTGGCGCCCAACACCGAATGGTCGCCGCCACGGCCCTTGGCGATGTCGTGAAACAGCGCTGCGGTGTAAAGGATGTACGGTTTGTCCCAGCCGCCCGCCAACTGCGAACAAAAGGGGTACTCGTGGGCATGCTCGGCCATGAAGAACCGTCGCACGTTGCGCAGCACCATCAGGATGTGCTGGTCTACCGTGTAAACATGAAACAGGTCATGCTGCATTTGGCCTACGATGCGGCGGAACACCCACAGGTAGCGGCCCAACACCGAAGTCTGGTTCATCAAGCGCATCGCGTGGGTGATGCCCTCGGGTTGCATCAGGATCTTGCGAAATGTTTCGCGGTTGACCGGGTCGTTGCGGAATTTTCCGTCCATCACGGAGCGCGCGTTGTACAGGGCACGCAGGGTGCGCGCTGACAGGCCTTTGGTGCCAACCGTGGTCTCGTACAGGAGGAAGGTCTCCAGGATCGCATGCGGATTTTTCTGGTAAAGATCGTCACTGGACACTTCAATCATGCCAGCCTTGTCCAGGAAACGCGCATTCAATGGCCGAGGCGCATGGGTTTGCGGATTGAGGCGCTCCTCAATGTTCAACAGCAGTATCTGGTTTAGCTGCGTCACCGCCTTGGCAGCCCAGTAGTACCTGCGCATCAGCGCCTCACTCGGTCGGACAAATTGGCGGGGCAGCGCACCACGCGCAGCGGGAAGCGTGGAGGCCACATTTGCCGACGGGCCGCCCCTAGGCAAAACAGCCCCCTCGGGGGGCAGCGCACCACGCGCAGCGGGAAGCGTGGGGGCCACATACCCAAACGATTCAGCAACAGCCGTTTGCAAATCAAACACGAGCCGGTCTTCGCGGCGATGGCTGATCTGGTGCAAACGCAGGCGTATCAGGTGCAACAGGGCCTCGTTGCGTTTGATCTGTTTCACTTCAAACGCCGTGGCCAGGCCATTGCGCGCCAGGTCATCCCAGGTTTTGCCGAAACCGGCGGCGCGGGCCACCCACAGAATGACCTGCAGATCGCGCAGTCCGCCAGGTGATTCCTTGCAATTGGGTTCCAGCGAGTAGGGTGTATTTTCGAATTTGTTGTGGCGCTGGCGCAGCTCGAGGTTTTTGGCAATGAAAAACGCCTGCGGGTCGACACTGGCCATGAAAAGGCGATTGAATTCGGCGTAAAGCGACGCGCTGCCAACAATCAGCCTCGACTCAAGCAGCGAGGTCTGCACCGTCACATCCTTGGCGGCTTCTTCCAGGCATTCAGCCAGGCTGCGCACGCTTGAGCCGATTTCCAGCCCACTGTCCCAACAACTTCCAATAAAGGCTTCGATGCGCGCCTTGAGCACCGGCTCGCGTTCGGCCAGACGGTCGTCGGGAAGCAACAAGAGGACGTCAACATCGGAATGTGGAAAGAGCTCGCGCCGGCCAAAGCCGCCCACTGCCAGCAGCGCGAAAGGCGTGTCAAATCCGGCCCGCTGCCACAGCGCGCAAAGTGCCTCGTCGGTCAGTTTGGACAAACGGGCCAGCGCCGGCCGCACACCGCGGGTGGAGGCGCCGTCGGCCGCAAGCGACTGCAACACCGCCGCCTTTTCTGCCCGGTAGGTTTCGCGCACGTCCACCGCGAAGTTCATGTCAGACGCCCAAACGCGAGTGAAAGGGCAGGTGTCCAGGCAGCCATCAGGCCGCCACGGCGTCCTGGATAAACAACGGCTTGGCCGGGCTTCCCTCTGACAGCGTCAACACGTCATAGCCGTTTTCGGTGACCAGCACGGTGTGTTCCCACTGGGCCGAGAGGGAATGGTCTTTGGTGACGATGGTCCAGCCGTCTTTTTCGGGACCGTCCTTGATCTCTTTGCGGCCAGCGTTGATCATCGGTTCGATGGTGAAGGTCATGCCGGTTTGCAGCAATTCCAGCGTGCCGGGTTTGCCGTAGTGCAATACCTGCGGCTCCTCGTGAAAACCACGGCCGATGCCGTGGCCGCAAAATTCGCGCACCACGCTGAAGCCCTGGCTTTCGGCAAATTTTTGAATCGCCCAGCCGATGTCGCCCAGCCGCGCACCGGGTTTGACCATTTTGATGCCGTGCCACATGGCCTCGTAAGTGACGTGGCACAGGCGCTTGGCGGCAATGGAGACATCGCCGACAAGGAACATGCGGCTGGTGTCGCCATGCCAGCCATCTTTGATGACGGTCACGTCGACGTTGAGCACGTCGCCTTTCTTGAGCGGCTTGTCATTGGGAATGCCGTGGCAGACCTGGTGGTTCACTGACGTGCAAATCGACTTCGGGTAAGGGAAAGAGCCGCTGCCGCGGTAATTCAGGGGCGCCGGAATGCCGCCTTGCACAAGGGTGATGTAATCGTGCGCGAGTTTGTCCAGGGCATTGGTGGTTATGCCGGGCGCCACATGCGGGGTCAGGTAATCCAGCACTTCGGCGGCCAGGCGACCCGCAATGCGCATGCCTTCCACGCCAGCTGCGTCTTTGTAGGTAATCGTCATGGAGGCATTATCCCAGAGGGCAGTGCGCAGTTAAAATTTGCCCGCCCATGACCCTGCACATCACCCACTTCGAGGGCGCCCGCGCCCTGAGCGATTTCCGCGCCCTTCAGTTGCTCCCCAAATTGCAAGCCATTCATGACCGCGTTAGCGGCGTCGGCGCGCGTTTCTTTCACCTTGTATCAACCGACACGCCCCCCGATGAAGTGCTGAAGGGCCGGCTTGAAGCGCTTTTGACCTACGGTGAACCTTATCTACCGGTGGCGGGCTCCCGTGCTGCCAGCACCCTTCAAATCCTCGTCTCTCCGCGTTTCGGCACGGTATCGCCCTGGGCGTCGAAAGCCACCGACATCGCGCACAACTGCGCCTTGCCGGTTCGCCGGGTGGAACGCCTGGTGGAATACAGCATCGTCCTGGCGCAACCCCTGATCGGCAAAACCGCCGTGTCACCGGCACAGACGGCGCAAATGGCCGCCTTGCTGCATGACCGCATGACCGAAAGCGTGATGTTTGACCGCAATGAGGCGGCAGGTTTGTTCACCGACCTGGCAACGCCGCCGATGGCTCATGTCGATGTGCTGGGCGGCGGCAAGGGCGCGCTGGCGAACGCCAACCGCGAGTTTGGCCTGGCGCTGGCGGACGACGAAATCGACTACCTGGTGCAGGCCTTCACGCAGCTTCAACGCAACCCCACCGACGTTGAATTGATGATGTTCGCGCAGGCCAACAGCGAACATTGCCGTCACAAGATTTTCAATGCGGATTTCGTCATTGACGCTGTCGCCCAGACCAGCAGCCTGTTTGGCATGATCCGCCACACCCACCAGCAAAACCCGCAACACATGCTGGTGGCGTATTCCGACAACGCTTCGGTGATGGCTGGCGCCAATGTCGAAAGGTTCGTGGCAAAAACTGAACCAGGCCGTCAGAATATAAGCATACTTAGCTATCAAAAATATAGTGAAACCAGCCATGTGCTGATGAAGGTGGAGACGCACAATCACCCGACTGCGATCTCACCTTTTCCCGGCGCGTCAACCGGCGCGGGCGGTGAAATCCGTGACGAAGGCGCAACCGGGCGCGGCTCCAAACCCAAAGCCGGCTTGACCGGTTTTACCGTCTCCAAAATCAATTGGGGTCAGATTCCAATTGATTTGGCGTCGGGCAATTCGTCGGCGCCTTACGGCAAGCCCGAGCATATCGCCAGCCCGCTGCAGATCATGATTGAAGGCCCGCTGGGCGGTGCCGCATTCAACAACGAGTTTGGGCGGCCCAACCTGCTGGGTTATTTTCGCGAATACGAACAATCCGTGCGCTACACAAGTCCAGAAGGCGCACAGGGCAAAGGAGGCGAGAAGGGTGAGAGGGGTGAGGTTAGCGAGCAGCGCGGTTACCACAAGCCGATCATGATCGCCGGTGGCCTCGGTGTGATTGACGCCGGCGCCACGCAAAAAATTGTTTTCCCCGCCGGCAGTTTGTTGATCCAGCTTGGCGGCCCGGGCATGCGCATCGGCATGGGCGGCAGCGCGGCCAGTTCCATGGCCACTGGCGCCAACGCAGCGCAGCTGGATTTTGATTCGGTGCAACGCGGCAACCCCGAGATTGAACGCCGTGCGCAAGAGGTCATCAACCACTGCTGGGCGCTGGGCAGCCAGAACCCGATTCTGGCGATCCATGACGTCGGCGCCGGCGGTTTGAGCAACGCCTTTCCTGAACTGACCAACGACGCTGGCCGAGGCGCCAGTTTCGATCTGCGCGCCGTGCCGCTGGAAGAGTCGGGCCTGGCGCCCAAGGAGATCTGGTGCAACGAAAGCCAGGAGCGTTATGTTCTGGCCATCGCGCCAGAATCGCTGGCGCTGTTCAGGGCGTTTTGTGAACGTGAGCGTTGCCCGTTCGCGCAGGTGGGCGTGGCAACCGAAGAGCGCCAGCTCCTGTTGACCGACACGGCTGCAAGCCTGCCCGACGCGCGGGCCATCGTCAACATGCCGATGAACG